>DASXXL010000167.1:0-7916 GCA_036503085.1 Pyrinomonadaceae bacterium
CGAGATTTTGGGCCAACCAGTTGACGACGATGATGCGCGTCGCATGTTGAAGCTACTGAACGGCCAGTGGCACGAAGTGTTGACGGGAGTCGCGGCGGTTCGGATTGGTGGTGAAACGCGCGTCGATTACGAGACGACGCGCGTACGCTTCGCGGAAATGAGTGAGCGCGAGATCGATTGGTACGTCGCGACGGGTGAAGCACGCGGCAAAGCCGGCGCGTACGGCATTCAAGGCGCGGCCGGACTCTTTATCGAAGAGATCGAAGGCGATTACTTCAACATCGTCGGCCTGCCGATCAGATTGGTGTACGAGTTGACGAGTCAGGTGTAGCCACAAAGAAGCACAAAGGGCACAAGCAATTTAGCTGAGAGTGAGTTCGCGCCCGTTATTTTCCTTGTGCCTTTGTGTTTCTTTGTGGCTTAGAACAAGACGGTACCGCCGTCGATATTGATGCCTTGTCCGTTGATTCCGCGACCGTCTTCTGAGGCTAACAACAATGCGAGCGAAGCAACTTCGTCGGCTGTGACGAGGCGATTTTGGGGGCTCATGCGTCTCAGCAGGTCGAGCGCTTGTTCTGCCGTGCGGCCGGTGCGTTTGGTGATGCGTTCGACACCGCGTTCGACCATTTCCGTGTCGACGTAACCCGGGCAGATTGCGTTGACGGTCACACCGCTCGTCGCGACTTCCAGCGCGACGGAACGCGTCAGACCAAGCACGCCGTGTTTCGACGCGGCGTACGCAGCGATGTATGGTGCGCCGGCTTTCGCAGCGATCGAGGCGATGTTGATGATGCGGCCCCAGCCGCGTTCCAGCATCGCCGGCAGCGCTGCGCGCGTGCAGTAAAACGTGCCAGTGAGATTGATCGCGAGATGACGATGCCAGAGCTCGTCGCTGGTGTTCACGAATGGAGCGCTCTCAGCGACACCGGCGTTGTTGACGAGAATATCGGGTTTGAGATCCGCGAACATCGCCGCGACGCTTTCGGCGCTGGAGACGTCACAGGTCAGGGCGCGCGCTTGCGGGCCGATCTCGTCGGCGACGCGTTCGACTTGCTCGTGTGTGCGCGCGGCGACGGCGATGCGCGCGCCGTGCTGAGCCAAGAGCAGCGCGATGGCGCGACCGATGCCGCGGCCGCCACCGGTGATGAGAGCGAGTTTGTTCTGAAAGTTATTTGACACAGATAGACACGATCAGTGGCCGGTGAAGCGCGGCTCTCGTTTCTCGAGGAACGCACGCACGCCCTCGTGCCCGTCGTCGGATTCGAAACAACGCAACTGCGCTTCGGTTTCGTAACGCAACATCTCGTCGAGGTCCGTGCCTTCGCTCGCGTAGATCGCCTGCTTCGCTGCGGCGAGCGCGAGCGGCGGCGTGGCGCGCAAACGCTCCGCGAGTTCCAACGTCGCTGCTTCCAAATCTTCCGGCGCCACCACCTGATTGATGATGTTCAGACGCAACGCTTCCGCGGCGTCGATCGACTCACCGAGAAAAAACAGTTCGCAAGCTTTATTCGACGTCACGAGACGAGGCAGGAAAAACGTGCCGCCCCAATCCGGATGCAGTCCGACTTTCAAAAACGATTGACTGAACGAAGCATCCGTCGATGCGATGCGCAGGTCACAAGCAAACGCGAGATTCGCGCCCGCGCCTGAAGCTGGACCATTAACTGCGGCGATGACGGGCTTGGTCATGTGCCTGATCGCGGTGATGACGCGGCGGCCCGCGCCGAGTATGCGCGCAAACTCTTCCGTATCGCGGCGCTGCATCAGTTCGGCCATGAAGCGCACGTCGCCGCCGGCGCAAAACGCGCGCCCAGCGCCGGTGATGATCACGACGCGAACGCTGCGATCGCTACCGGCGTGTTCGAGCGCTTCGGCGAGATCGCGGCGCATGTGACCGATGAACGCGTTCAGCTTGTCGGGGCGGTTCAGCGTGATCGTCACGATGCCTTGCGCCGCATTAACGAGAATGTGTTCGTACATTATCGCCCTTTAAACTCTGCCTTGCGCTTCTCGACGTAAGCTTGCAAACCCTCGCGGGCGTCTTCGGATTGAAATAGTTGCTGCTGCAACTCGCGTTCGAGCGCGAGCGCCGATTCAAACGAGATCTCGGAACCAGTTTGCACCGCGCGCTTGATTCTGCCAACCGCGTACGCCGCTTTGTTCGGCGCCGTGAACTGCAACGCGTAGTCATGGACCATCTGCGCAAACTGTTCCGCCGTCTCAGCCTCAAAAACCTGATTCAAAATCCCACGCTCCAGCCCGCGTTCGAAAGCAAACAGTTCTCCAGTCGCCATCAACTCGATCGCTTTCGACTTCCCGACGATACGCACCAAACGTTGCGTGCCGCCAGTCCCCGGCAACACGCCGAGTGAAACTTCCGGTAGCCCGAGCTTGCCCGCTCCTTTGCGTGCGACGCGAATGTCCGCCGCCATCGCGACTTCCAAACCACCACCAACACAGTGGCCGTTGATCGCAGCAATCACGAGTTTCGGCGTCTGCTCGAGGCGCGACAACGTTTCGTTCGCGTGCAGACAAAAATAATACTTGAACGACGGCGTGACGTCCGCGAGCATGCGAATGTCGGCGCCCGCGCAGAAAAACTTCTCGCCCGCGCCGGTGATCACGATCACTTGCACCGCATCGTCCATGCGCGCGTCGAGAATCGCGCGGTCGAGTTGCTGCATCATCTCGTAGCTGTAGGTGTTCGCCGGCGGATCGTTGAGCGTTATGAGCGCGACACCATCGCGCACCGCATAATCGAGTTTGTTATTCATAAACAGAAATGTGATGTTCGCTCTTGTAAGTGAACGGCTCGCGTTTCCAGTTGGTCCAACGCTCGCGCAACCGTAGTCCTGCCACCTGCGCCATCAGGTCAAACTCAGACGGCCAGCAATAACGAATCTGAAGCGGATAAAGCCGAACGTTGCCGTTGGTGATCACGACCTTTTGACTGTAGACGCGTTGCGTCACCGGATCATGTTGGCCCACGTCCAGCTCTACGACGTCGGTCGTCACCTTCGACGCCCAGTTGGCCTGTCCATGATTGAAGCGCGTAACATCAGGCACAAACGCCTCGATCACGAAACAGCCGCCCTTTTCGAGATGCGACGCGACGTTGCGAAAGCACTGCACCTGTTCTTCCTGCGTGGTCAGATTGTAAAACGTATTGAACGCGATATAGACGAGCGAAAACTTCCCGTCGACCGGCACTTCCGCGAAGTTTCCCTGCGTGACTGTGATGCGATCGCCGCCCGGTTTCTCGCGCAGCCGCGAGATCATCGATGCCGCGGCATCGACGCCGTGAACCTCAACGCCGCGCGCCGCGAGAGGCAGCGCGATGCGTCCGGTGCCGATGCCGAGTTCGAGCGCCTTGCCGCCGCGCGCCAGCTCAGCCAACAGATCGATCGCCGCCGGATCGTAATCGGTGTACCAGTCGTCGTAAACGCCCGCGACGTGTTCGCCGTAAGTTTCGTGGGAGTAATCGGTCATCTGTGTAATTCGTGGTTCCACACGCTCAGATTTTCGAGTTGCTGCGACACCAAACTGGAACTCGCGGGCTCCAGAAAGCAACCGGGCGCAAAGCCGCCAAGAAACAGTTGCGTCACTTGTTGGGCCAGGTCGTGGACTTTCAGTTTCCCGCGCGGGTCATACCAGTTATAGATCCAATTCATCATTCCGAACAGCGCGTAAGTCGCCACGGTCAGATCGATCGGCCGCTGGTTGTCGCGCGAGTCCTGCACTTCCTGCAGAATCTTGCGCGCGAGTTTCGTGTACTTGTCTTTGCGCGTCGAGACGTGCGCGTGCAGATCGCCGCGCAACGACTCCGCTTCGTGCGACAGAACTTTCATCTCCGCCATGTTCGCGGCGAAGAACGAAAGGTGGTTCTCAATAAAGAGACTCAGTTTCGCGACCGGATCTTTCACTTCCTCCAACTGCTTTTCGAGCCGTTCGAGCACGCGGCCGAAACAGTTGTCCTGGATCAAAAACAGCAGTTCTTCTTTCGAGCGGCAGTAGTGATAAAGACCCGCGAGGCTGACGTTCGTTGCACGCGAGATGTCGCGCATTGACGTGGAGTGATAACTCTTCTCCGCGAAAATGCGCGCCGCCGTGCGCAGGATGAACTCCAGCTTTTGATCGTGACGAGAAACGGTCACTAAACCTACCTGCTTTCTCTGTGAGTCTCTGTGTCCTCTGTGTCTCCGTGGTGTTCTGCGGCGGCAATCAAAAACACAGAGACACAGAGGACACAGAGACTCACAGAGAAACTCTTCACAGCCTCACATATTCAAAGTCGAACGGCGTGCCTTTGATACCGGCCGCGGGCGGCGCGATCCAATTCGCGATCTTGCCGACTTCGTAAACCGGATGCATTAGGCTGCGCACGTACTCGCGATCTTCCATCGTCGGCAACCACTCCGCCTGGCGTTGCTCATATTCCTCGCGCGAGATCAGCTTGCCGTCGAGATCGAAGTAGTGACCCGCATACTCGCCGACGTGCCGGTGAAAGCGCGGGTTCGGCAGATACAAACGTTCGCTCAAACCTTCTTCCGCCAAAACCTTGTTCCAGCGCGCGAGGCCTTTCTCGCAATCCTTCACGTACTCACCGCGCAGCAGTTCATTCAACGCGTTGCGCAGCGGCACTTCGCGTGGTTTCAGTTGACCATCTTCCACGACTTGCATCGTGAAGACTTCGTTCGCCGCGGTATGTTCGGTGAACTGCTCCTGCTCTTTGTAACGGCCTTTCAAACCCGCGGCGAAGAAGTCAGCGGAGTTGGAACTGATCTCGCCGCCGAAGAGATCGAGCGAGTAGCTAAACCAGAAGTTGATGTACTTCTGAATGATGTCGAGCGGAATGCCGCCGAGTTCGCGCACGTTGCCTTCTTTCATCAACTGCGCGGTGCGACGGACCACGCGGCCCAAGCCCGTGTCGCCGACAAACATGTGATGCGCTTCTTCCGTCAGCATGAAGCGGCACGTGCGCGCGAGTGGTTCGAAACCGGATTCCGCGAGCGCCGAGAGCTGATACTTGCCGTCGCGGTCGGTGAACATCGTGAACGCGAAAAAGTTGAGCCAGTCGTCGCACGGTTGATTGAACGCTTCGAGAATGCGCGGCTTGTCGGGATTGCCGCTGCGGCGTTCAAGCAGCGCGTCCGCTTCGTCGCGTCCGTCGCGGCCGAAGTAGCCGTGCAGCAGATAGACCATGGCCCACAGGTGGCGACCTTCTTCGACGTTCACTTGAAACAGATTGCGCAGGTCGTAAAGCGATGGACAAGTCTTGCCGAGTTGTCGTTGTTGTTCGACTGACGCCGGCTCGGTGTCGCCTTGCGTGACGATGATGCGTCGCAGCGCGTTGCGAAACTCGCCGGGCACTTCCTGGTATGCGGGGCGGCCGTAGTTGTCGCCGAAGCCGACGATGGCGTCGGGTTTAGCTGGTTCGAGAAAGATGCCCCAACGATAGTCGGGCATCTTCACATAATCAAAATGCGCCCAGCCTTCGGAGCCGACATCGACCGCGGTGCGCAGCCACACGTCTTTTTCCTGAAAGCCGTCGGGACCCATCTCGCGCCACCAGTCGAGATAGTTTGGTAGCCACTTCTCGAGCGCGCGCTGGAGTTTCTTGTCCTCGCTCAGGTTGACGTTGTTAGGAATGCGATCGTAGTAGTTCGTATCCGTGTTCATTAGTAATTCCTGTCCGTGTTCATCTGTGTGTATCCGTGGCCCTAGGTCCGTTTGTAATCAAAGTGTGCCTGCGTCGGTTTACCGTAATTCGTTAGCGCGCCTTCTGGTCCAACTGCGTTCGGACGTTGGAAGATCCAGTTTTGCCACGCGGTCAGACGGCCGTAGATCTTCGTGTCGAGTGTTTCCGGTCCGGCGAAACGAAGCGACGCTTCCATGCCGGTGAGCGCGTCGGGCGAGAGGGAAGTGCGCTCTTCGATCGCGACGCGGATCTCGTCTTCCCAGTCGAGATCGTCGGGCGCAAAAGTGATCAATCCAATCTCCTCGGCTTCTTCTGTATCGAAACTGCGCTTGCCGGCAAACAGTTGATCTGCTCGCTCGGGTTCAGCGAGAAAGTGTGATTGCAGACGCGTGAGCCCGTTGCTCATCGGAAACGCGCCCGCATTCAGTTCTGAGATGGCGATGCTGTTGTTGTCGTCCATCAGCATGTAACTGCGATCGGAGGCGAGCAACAGTTCAAATAAATTTCCGGCGAAGCAGGATCCGGGTTCGACGATCGCGAAGAAGCTTTTGGCTGTTAGATCGAGACGGCGCAGGACGCGGGCCATGTTTAGGATGATCTCGCGCACGAGCCAGTGATCGCGATTCGTGGCTAATACCTTGTCGATCTCTAAGACTGATTCGATCGAGCCTCGTGTGCGCAGACAAACGAGTCCGATCTCCGGTTCGTTAACTCGCAGGTGAAGCAGTGCGTCATCGAGTTCGCGATACGCTCGCAACGGCCAGTAGGCGTCGCCGAGTTCGTGAATTTCTTCGGGCGTAGTTGGTTGCGGGCCTTCCGGAGCGAGCACTGTTAAGTCCGCGTAGCGCTGGTCGCGGTTTAGTTTGAGGTGGATGTAGCGGTAGTTGCGTGAGTCGTTGGTCTCTTCGATCTGAAGCGGATTGAGCTTGATCCCGGATTGGCTCTGACCTTGGGCGGAAACGACCTGCTCAACTCTCGCACTAATCCCCTGGTCGAACTTGCTCGTCGGAAAGTAGCCGTCTATTAATCCCCACTCCTTCGCACGCTTGCCTTTCAACCCTTCCGCCAACGTCGAAAACACGTCCGCACGATCGCGACGCACCCTGCGCTTGTCAACCAACCGCGTCAAACCACCGGTTCCCGGCAGCACACCGAGCAACGGCACCTCCGGCAGCGACACCGCGGAGTTCCCATCATCGACGAGATAAATCTCATCGCACGCAATCGCGAGCTCGTAACCCCCACCCGAGGCCGTTCCATTCAACGCGGCGATATAACGCCGCCCGGAATGTCTCGAATCGTCCTCGATCGCGCAGCGCGTCTCATTCGTGAACTTACAGAAGTTGACCTTGAACGCGTGCGACGACGAGCCGAGCATATAAATATTCGCGCCGGCGCAGAAGATTCGCGGCTTGAGACTCGTAATCACGACCGCAGCCACTTCCGGATGCTCGAAGCGCAGCCGCTGAATCGCGTCGGCGAGCTCGATATCGACGCCGAGGTCATACGAGTTGAGCTTGAGCTTATAACCCTCAGCCAGCGTCTGGTCTTCCTGGACATCCATCGAGAGCGTAGCCACACGCCCCTCTATCTGTAGCTTCCAGTGCCGGTACTGATCCGGCGACGTTTGAAAGTTAATCATCATTGCCTCATAATAGACCCGCGTTCGAACGTTCGTTCGAATTCTAGGCGGCGCAGGCCGGAGATGTCAAACTCGAGGATTATTGGTTGAGTTCGAGGAGCACTTCAGGATGGCTGAAGGCGACGCGGAGTAGTGTCTTTGCTGCGCCAGTAGGCTTGCGGCGGCCCTGTTCCCAGTCCTGCAACGTACGGGCAGAGACCCCGAGTAATCGAGCAAAGTCCTGTTGGGAAAGACCGACGCGTGAGCGAGCTTCAGCCGCTTCCGGAACCTTGACGCGGGTGACCCGCGCGGCTTGGCCGCGGCGCATCTGTTTTACCGATTTCAGCAAGTCTTGCTGAAAAACTTCGAGTTCAGAGGGCATCTTCAACTCCGTGCTTTAGTTTCGCCAGAAATTCGCTCGGGAGCTTGTCAAACTTGGCTTTGTTGTAAACGATCAGCAACCAAATAGTTTCGTCCGGCGCGTTGAAATAGATGACCCGCGCTCCGCCTCGTTTGCCTCTGCCGGAACTTGCCCAGCGGATCTTCCTGCAACCACCGCTGCCGGGAATAACGTCCCCGACCCTCGGATTGGCGGCT
>DASXXL010000168.1:0-1528 GCA_036503085.1 Pyrinomonadaceae bacterium
TTCAGTCCATTTCCCGGCCGTGTAGTTAAAGAGCTGCTGAATCATTCAGGAGTGAGTTCGCTGCCTTGATTGAGTCGAGAGAAGAGTTCGCAAAAAACTGGCAAGCCGCGGATACGGAAGAACTCTCGGAAGAACCTGAAACTTCCGCCGCCAACACGTCTCGCCGCTCGTTCGTCTGGCTGCAAACACTCGCCTTCATTCTCGGTCTCGCGCTGCTCATCTTCGTCATCAATCGCGTCGGCGTGCAGCCGCTTTTCGACGCGCTACTGCGCATCGGCTTCGGCTTTTTCGTCATTCTTGGTCTGAACGGGCTGCGTCACGTGTTGCGCACCGTCGCGATGCGCGCTGCCGTTCCCGCCGAGCATCGCCGCATTTCGATGCGTCATGCGTTTGCGGCGCGTCTCGGTGGCGAAGCGATCAGTTTCCTGACGTTCACTGGGCCATTGCTCGGCGAAGCGACGAAAGTCGCGCTCCTGCGCAAACGAGTGCCGCTGACGTACGGCGTGCCCGCGCTCGTCGTCGATAATCTGATCTACAACTTGTCAGTGGTGTTTTTCGTGCTGACCGGCGCGATCGTGATGCTGATCAGGTATCCATTGCCGCCGCAAGTGAACATCGTGCTGCTCGCAATCGCAGGCGTTGCGGCGCTCGGTATCGTCATCGCGGCGATCGCCGCCAAACGGCGCGTGATGATTTTGACGTGGATCATCGATCGCACCGCGCAGTTGCGACTGAGTCCCAAGGTCATACTCAAACGCCGCGATCACATCTATCACATCGAGTCGAAAGTCTACGACTTCTACAAACATCATCCGGGCGCGTTCTTCGTGATGGTGCTCTGCAACCTGCTGGCGCACGCGACGAGTGTTATTGAAGTTTATCTCGCGTTGCACATGCTCGGTTTCAAACCGCAGTGGGCGCAGGCTTACATCATCGAGTCGCTGACGAAAGTCATCAACTTTGTCTTCGCTTTTGTGCCGGGCACGATCGGCGTCTACGAAGGCGGCACCGAAGTCATCCTGCAAAAAGGTTTGGGCTTCGAGCCTGCCGCGGGTCTCGCACTCGCGCTCGTGCGCAAGGCCGCGATCGTCGTGTGGACCTCGGCCGGCCTGCTCGTGCTTACCTGGCGCACGTTGCCGAACGCGTGGCGCCGCATCCTCGATCGCAGTCCACGCTTACAACGTCTTATGGATAGTCTCGTCTTCTCAAACATTGCTCATCGACCGGCGCGCACCGCCGTCAGTGTTCTCGGCACTGGCGTGGGCGTGCTGCTGATCGTTTTCACTGTCGGGTTGGCCCATGGCGTGTTGCACGAACGCGGCCGGCGCGAATCAAACATCGGCGCTGAGATCATGATCCGCGCGTCGGGTTCGATCGGACTCGGCGGCGGTTCGCAATTCAAGTTGCCGATGTCGCACGCGGCTGAGCTCGCGGCGATTCCCGGTGTGCGTGCGGCTACGCCTGTCGGGCAAACACTCGACAAGAGCGATTCCGGTTTCGGCCAGCGGCTGATCGACGGAATTGTCTA
>DASXXL010000169.1:0-2440 GCA_036503085.1 Pyrinomonadaceae bacterium
GAAACGAGCGACGACTTTGTCTCCACGCGTATCGTACCCAACCAAACTGTGGCCCAGCTTGATCGACTCCGCCGGCAACGCGTGTAACAACGTCGACTGAAGATCCGCGCGATGCAGTGCGACCGCATTGGCGATCGAAACGCGATTGATCAAAAACCCCCGCTGGTCCAGCCAACAAATCTCGCGCATCTCACCGGCATGTGCGCGGATCGTCTCACCCAGATCGAGTCGCTCGAGCACGCGCGTCGCATTGGGCCAAAGCGCGATTGCGGCGCCGATATCGAGCAGCGCCGGCGCCTGTTCGTAAACCTCGGCTTCGAAGCCGAAGTTCCTCAGTGCGAGCGCGGCAGTCAGACCACCAATACCGCCGCCAACGATTACGATACGGACCATTCGCGTGAGTAAACCGAAAGATTTCCGACCGGTCAACTTGTCTATTGACTTTCTGATCGAATCGCTACTAGTCTGTGGCGCTCTCGCATTCAAAAGTAGTCCATCACAAGCGGGCAACTCCCCAAGCACGACCACGTTTTAGGTACGCTCAACTCAATAGCGCAGTCCTCCAGCAAGGGAGAGTTGTCTCATGTTCTCACGCAAAGTTTCCCGTAACCTTCCACGCTACACGGCTTTCACGATGCTCGCTTCGTTGATGGTCTGCTCGCTTCCCGCGCCCGTCATCGGAGCTGGTTTGCGAGACACGGTTACGTTCTCGAACACGGTCGCATATCACGCCGAAACAGCGTTTGCGAGTTGGGTGAAATTTTTCTCGTCCCGGCGCGCCACCGGCAATGGAATGCCTCAGCAGCTTGGCAGCAGTGAAGGAATAAAACCCACGCGCCCGCTTTCGCGAGCTGATAAGGAAGCAGAAGTCTCGGCAATTCAGGTGAACCCTGCCGGAGATGTTGTGCTTCAGTCGGGACAGCCGATGTTATTCGCCGCCATCCCGCTGGACACTGAAGGTTCCGCGATCCAGGGACTACTGCCGGAATGGACGTCGAGCAATCCGCAAGTGGTGTTTATGAACGACAACGGCGAAGCGGTCGCCGGACGAACAGGAACGGCAATTCTCACTGCTACCGCCGGCCACGTAAGAGAAAGCGTGCGCGTGACTGTCGTCGAAGGAAACGGAGAAGAGTTTGGCGGCAAGAAGAAGCAGGACTCACGCAGAAACACCGGACAAAAAATCGCGCGGGCGTCTGAGCCGAAACGCAAACGCGCGCATTCCAGTGGCGGTTTGCGATCGAATACACCCGCCAACTATCTCGCCGCACCCGCGCCGATGTTCATCCGCGCCGTAAACGACGATCCACTCCCCGACGGTGAAACCGGCTCGCTTTTCTTCCCCAACAACGGCGTCGGCACGCCGCCAGGACGGACCACCACCGGCGCGGCGACACCATCCACGGCGGCCGATGGTACTGAAACTCCCGGCAGCTCCAACTTCAGTTTCGATATTCCGGTCGTCAATCTGCCGGGCCGCGGGGTCGATCTGTCCGTTAACCTTTTTTACAACAGCCGCGCTTATAACAAGTCTACCAATCCGTTTGACGGTTCTACCTGGATGACTTACGACGTGGATTCCGGTTGGCCCGCGGCCGGCTTTCGCCTCGGTTTCGGCCAGATAGAAGACCAGGCTTCTTTTGGTTTTACGCTTACCGATCCCAACGGCACTCGCCACCTGTTGGTCCAGACGAGCACCAACAACTACGACTCGCAAGACGGCACCTTCATTCATTTCACGGGCGGCTCGGGTTGGGGATCGTTGTTCTACGCGGACGGCACGCGGGTCGATTACGGAGCTGCCGGTGGCGGCGTGCGCAGTTACCCGACGAAGATCGTCGATCGAAACGGAAATTACCTGCTGATCAGTTATCTGAGCGGCGTTGGTCCGAGGATTAGTTCGATCCAGGACACACTCGGGCGTTACGTGCGCTTTTATTATGACGGAAACAACGACCTCGTCGTCATAACCGCGCCCGGGCTGACTAATCAACCCGACCGGCAGATAATGCGCTTCTATTATCAGGACCTCACGCTCAGTACGGCGTCGTTGTTTCAATCGGGCATCAACGTGAACGCGCCGTCGTCGACGCGCGTCATCAAGTACATTTATTTCCCCAGCAGCTCGGAAAGCAGCAACGCTCATCTCGGTTACCGCTACGACTACTCCGCGTACGGCATGATCTACCAGATCGCCAAGCTGCACGGGATGACGGTTAGTTCTACGGCTACGAATCAGACCGGCACGGTCTCGACTGAGGGAGTGCAAGCAGCACTCACGACTTACAACTATCCGACTACAGCGAACTCGCTTTCTGATGTGCCGACTTTTACGCGCCGGACGGATGATTGGGCCGGCCGCACCACGGGCATGCCCAATACGGGTGAAGCGCCGTACTACACGTTCGCAGTGGATCAGCCGAATGGCACCTCGAGTGTT
>DASXXL010000170.1:0-9734 GCA_036503085.1 Pyrinomonadaceae bacterium
CTCGTCACCGTCAGATCGAAGCTCAACGGTGAGTGCGATGGCGCGCCGCGTCCTTCACTCACGCGATAGGCTTCGGTGGACCAACTCAGGTAATTGACCAAACCGCGATGCGTCACCATCACGCCCTTCGGCCGGCCGGTCGAACCAGACGTGTAGATGACGTAAGCGAGATTCTCCGCGTGCGCAGTGTTGGCGATGGTTTCGGGTTCTGCGGCGACAAGATCCCAATCGGTGTCGAGGCACAACACCTGTCCCCACGTTGACGGCAGCCGATCCGCGAGCGACGACTCGGTCAACACCACCGGCGTTTTCGTCTCCTCGAAAATGAGCGACAGCCGTTCCAACGGATCGTTTGGATCCAGCGGCACGTAAGCGCCACCCGCTTTCAACACACCGAGAATCGCAACGACCATCGCTTCCGATCGACTCAAACACAATGCGACCGGAACATCAGGCTGCACACCGACAGATCGCAAGTAATTCGCTAGCTGGTTGGACCGCTGATTCAGTTCGCGATACGTCAACGTGGTCGAACCACAACGCACCGCGTCTGCTTCCGGCTGTGCCGCAGCTTGTTTCTCAAACGCGAGGTGCGCGCATTCAACGTCGAGCACAGACCGTTCAGTCTCCGCCCACTCGGAAAGCAGTCTGCGTCGCTCGTCACCCGTGATGATTTGGAGTGCCGATAACTGTTGCTGCGGATCGTCGACGATCGCCGTCAACAAGTTTTCGAAGTGCGCGGCCATTCGCTGCACGCTCGCCGCGTCGAAAAGATCCGTGTTGTATTCGAAGATGCCGCGGAGTCCTTCGTCCGTCTCGCGCATCGCGAGCGTCAGATCAAACTTCGCCGGCCTGCCGCCTGCGGGGATCGATTCGAGCCGCAGGTTGCGCAGCTCCTGTTGCGACGACGAAGCGTTTTGCAACGTGAAGAGCACCTGGAACAGCGGGTTGCGGCTCAGTTCGCGCGGCACGTGCAGCTCCTCGACGAGTTTCTCGAACGGCAACTCCTGATGCGCGTACGCAGCGAGCGTTACCTCACGCACTCGTTTTAGCAGTTCGGTGAAGCGCGGATTACCGTCGAGATCGAGACGCAGCACGAGCATGTTGACGAAGAAGCCGATCAGCGCTTCGGTCTCGATGCGCGTGCGGTTCGCGGTGTCGCTGCCGAGCACGACGTCGGTTTGATTGCTGTAGCGCGACAGCAGCGTCGCGAACGCCGCGAGCAGCGTCATGTAAAGTGTCGCGCCCATGCGGCGACTCAAAGCACCCAGCGCCGCGGGAAGATCTTTCGAAAGCGCGAAAGAGATCGCGCCGCCGTTGAAAGTCTGGACGGCAGGACGTGGCCGGTCAGTCGGCAATTCGAGGACTGGCGCGCCTGCCAGTTGCTCACGCCAGTAAGCGAGATGATCGTCGAGCACGGCGCCCTGCAACCAACCTCTTTGCCACATGGCGTAGTCGGCATACTGCACGGACAGCTCCGGCAACGGCGAAGGCCGACCGGCGCCAAACGCTTCGTACAGCGCCGCCACTTCGCGCACGAGCACCGCACTGGACCAACCGTCGGAGATGATGTGGTGCATCGTGAAGAACAACACGTGTTCGTCGTCGCCGAGCCGCAAGAGCTCGGTATGAAGCAGTGGTCCGGCTGCGAGATCAAAACGCCTTCGCGCAGTTTTGTTCGCGAGCTGTTCGACCATCGCCGTTCGTTCATGATCGTCGAGGGTGCTCAAGTCAGTTACGCGCAGCGAGAGAGTAGGTGGTCCAATTCGCTGCTGCGGACGGCCGTCGACTGTTGCGAAAGTCGTACGCAGGATTTCGTGCCGCCGCACAATCTCCTGAAGTGTCTGCTCGAACGCCGCTACATTGAGTGCCCCATGCAAACGGATGCCGGTGAAGAGGTGATAAGCCGTGCTCTCCGGTTCCATCCGGTTAAGGAACCAGAGACGTTCCTGCGCGAACGATAGCGGCAGCTCGCCGTTACGATCCGCTTTTTCGAGCGGAGTCAGCGCCGCAGGCGAGGAGCTGATTCTTTTCGTCTCTTCGATACTGGCGGCCAACTCCGCGATCGTCGGCAGCTCGAAGAGCCGGCGCAGCGGCATCTCACAATTCAACGCTTCGCGCAAACGCGACATCACCTGCGTGGCGATCAATGAATGCCCGCCCAGCTCGAAGAAATTGTCGTGCACACTGATCTGCGGCAGCCCCAATACGTCTTCCCAAATCCTCGCGACCACTTCTTCAAACGGCGTGCGCGGCGCGACGTAAGTGGCCTTTGGCATTGCCGAAATTTCTTCGGGCTCCGGCAGCGAGCTCCGATCCACCTTTCCATTCGGCAACAGCGGCATGCGTTCGAGCACCACGAAAGCCGCCGGCACGAGGTACGACGGCACGCGCGCAGCGACGTGGCTGCGCAGCCCTTCAGGCGAGCAGTCGATGCGCGTCAACGCCTGCGGCGTGCGATGTCCGTTGCGCGCTGCTCTTTGCTCGCGCAATGCCGTGCGGCGCGCATAGATGTTGTAGAGCTCGGTCTCGCGCAGCCATTCATCCTGCTCGACCGTGATGTCAAAGCCTTGTTCGCGGAGCAACGTGGTCACCGCTTCCAAGCGACCGTCGAGATCGTGCACTTCGATCACGAGCTGCTCGATCTTCTGCCACTCGGATGGTCCAATGCCTGCGAGCACGTCGAGCTCGCTCTTCTCGACGTCGATCTTCAAAAGGTCGATGCGTTTGACGTTGTGTTCGCGAATGACTTCGGAGAGCGTGCGAAACTGACATTGGAAAGTCTCGCCCACGAAGTGACCCGCCACCAGCTCGTCATTTGCGAGTGCGGCGTCGCGATTCGCGAGCGCCGCGCGCGTCAGGTTCTCATCCAACGACGCATCGGCATAAACGCCCGACATCGAGCTCATCTTCGGATAAAAGGTGAAGGGCAACTGCTTTGTTTCGTTCGATAGTCCGCAGTTGAATAGCTCGACCTCGAGATCGTAGAGCGCGGAGTTTATCGCGAGCTTTTCGAAGCTCAACGGCGACGGCTCGAAAGCAAAGACGCGCGCGTCGCGGCAATGCTGGTGAACGAAGAGCGTGAAGAGCCCAATGTTCGCTCCTACGTCAAACACGCAGGCGCCGTCTGAGAGCGTGAGGCCGTGCTTGAGATAGCTCTCGTCTTCGAAGATCTCCTTGTAGATCACTTCGGTTTCGCTGCGGTTGTGATGGGCGACTTCCAAGTGGTTCGGCAGGCGATAGAGTTGTTGCTGGTCCAGTTGCGGCAGCTTGTTTCGATTCCCGCCGACGACGTACGCGATCAAGCGCTGGCGCGCGTTGTTATCTGCGCCGATAGTGACGACGGCTTCGCGAACGCCTTTGTGCTCGAGCAACACTGATTCGATCTCTTCGAGCTCGATGCGGAAGCCGCGCAACTTCACCTGGTGATCGGCGCGGCCGAGATACTCGATCGCTCCGTCTTCGTGGTAGCGCACGAGGTCGCCGGTGCGGTACATACGCCGGCCGAGATCGGCGCTGAACGGGTTCGGCAGAAAGCGCTCCGCCGTCAATTCAGGCCGCTGGTGATAGCCGCGCGCCAAACCGAGACCGCTAACAAACAGCTCGCCGGCAACACCGATCGGCGCGAGACGCAGTTGTTCGTCAAGCACGTAGACGTCTGTATTGGAGATGGGCCGTCCGATCACTACGCCGTTGCGATTGCTGTGGTGCTCGCAGATCCAGTAGGTCGCGTCGATCGATACTTCCGTTGGACCATAGAGGTTGATCAGTTCCGCGTCGACGCGTTCGAAAAATTTCTTCTGCAACTCGATGGGCAACACTTCTCCGCCGCAAAACAGTCGCTTCAGACTGCGCCAGCGCGAGAGGTCCGGCTCGTCGATGAGCACTTGCAGCATTGAAGGCACGAGCTGAAGCACGGTGATTTCGTGATCGGCGACTGCGACGGCGAGGTAACTGCTGTCCTGATGTCCGCCCGGTTGGGCCATGAAGACTTGCGCGCCCGTTATCAGCGGCAGAAATAGTTCCCAGATGGAGGCGTCGAAGCTATAGACGGTTTTTTGCAGTACGCGATCGCTCGCTGCGAGCGGAAAGGCACTCTGCATCCAGAGCAAGCGGTTGTTGATCGAGCGGTGCGAGATCTTGACACCTTTGGGACGACCGGTTGAGCCGGACGTGTAGATGACGTACGCGAGATTGTCGAGCGACGCGTTGCTCTCGACTGGTTGCGTGCTTTGCGCGCGAATCAGATCCGCGTCGCGATCGAGGCAAACAACGTTGCCTTTGAGTTCTGGTAAACGGTCCAAAAGATTCTGCGTCGTTACGATCACTGAAAGTCCGGCGTCCTGGACCATGAAACTGAGTCGCTCGGCGGGATAATCAGGATCGAGTGGAACGTACGCGCCGCCTGCCGCGAGGATGCCCAAGAGGCCGACCAGCATCGACGGCGAGCGTTCGACGCAGATGCCGACAAGATGATCCGGGCCGACACCCAGCTCGCGCAGGTGATGCGCGAGCTGGTTGGCGCGCTCGTTCAGTTCTATAAAAGTTAGGTTTTCGTTGTGGGAGAGCACAGCGGGCGCGTGTGGTGTAAGTTGCGCTTGCGCGGCGACAAGCTCGTGCAAACACTGCGTTGTGAATTCGCCAACCCAGGTATTGTTGAAGTCGTGCAGTAGTTGGCGTTCTTCCGACGACGGGAGTATCGACAGTTCCTTCAGCGGGGCTTCGCTGCGTTCGATGATGCTCGTGAGCAGCGTGTCAAACCGGGAGGAGATTAGACGGATGTTTTGTTCAGATAGCAGATTCGCGTCGTATTGGAATTCCAGATGTAACTCAGCGCCGCCCAACTTTCGGATCGAGAGTTTGAGTTTGCTGCGCTCGAAGAGGACAGATTGTTTCAGCCGCTGAATCGACAACGCACCCGCGCGGGAACTGGTTGCGCTTTCGTCGATGTACTCGAATGCAAACGGAAAGTAGCCAGCTTCGCCTTCGTGCGCAAAGACCTGGTCCCACGTGAAGTACTCTTCCCACGCGCGCACCGCCTCGATTGCCGGGTTGAGTTGGGCCAACAACGCGCCGAACGTCTTGTCGTCGTCGACTTGGATTGAGACAGGAAGGTAGCTGCTCAACAGTCCGACGGCGCTTTGTAGTTCATCGTACTTGCGACCGTCGCAGAGCGTGCCAACAACGATGTGGTTCTGTCCGCTGAGTCGCGCCAGCAGCACTTGATAACACGCCAGCAGAAACGTCGAAACATCGCAATCGTACTCACGCGCGCTCGCTTCGATCTGTGCAACACGCTCTGGCGCTACACTCACACTCAACACGCGCGGCTCGAACCCTTCGCCGACAAAACGTTGCTCCAGCGGCAGACGCTGCGTGTTCAGCGCCGGCAGATCCAATTGTCGCCAAAACTCACGCCCGGTCTTTGTCTCCTCCGAATCCAACAACTCATGTCGCCACGCAGCGTAATCCGCATACTGCATCGGCTCGTCGCCAAATTCCTGACCCTCATAAGCCCGACAAAATTCCGCTAACAGATTTCGCAACGATGCTGAGTCAGCGCACAGAGCCGGCAGGCTGAGATTGAGCACGTGCCGGTTCTTTTCGAGCTCTACGAGTTCGTAAACGAGCGACGAGTCCGCTTCTCCGATCACCTGCACCGGCAACAAAACATCCGGCAAGTTCTGAAAGCTGGTGCGCAATATCTCGTGACGCTCGACGAGGGCCGTCAACGCCGCTTCCAACTTGCCATGGTCCAACGGCCCCTCAAGCAACCACGACCATTGCGCCTGATAAGCTCCCGGATGTTTCTGCTCCAGCAACCAGAGGCGCTCCTGTTGCGGCGACAGGCGATAGCTCTGAACAATTTCCTTTTGCATGTTTCTAACCTAATTCGCGGACGGGGCTTGCTGACCGAACTGTTGGGCCATGCCGACGAGAATTTTTCGCGCGCCGCTGTAAGGCGCGCGGCCGTGGGCCGCCAGCATGTTGTCGAGTAACAACGTGTCTCCGCGCTGCCAGGGAAACATCACCGTCTCGGCGTGATAGTGGCGCCGGAGCTCTGCCAACACTTCCGGCTCGATCGGTGAGCCATCGCCGTAGTAAGAGTTGGTGGGTAGATCGTCTTCGGCTAGTTCGGCCAGCAGCGCATCGCGAATCGCGGGCTCCATCGTCGAGATATGAAAGAAGGTCGCGTGGTTGAACCAGACTTCCTCACCGGTGTACGCATGTTTGTGTACGGCGTTTCGCACCGCACGCAGGCGCAAACGATCGTCGCTCTTCCACTTCACATCAATGCCGTTGCGGCGACAATGCTCTTCGACGACACTGCGATCGTCTGTTTGGAACACCGTGCGCCACGGCAGTCCGAAGCCGTCGCCGAAGTTGCGCACGTACATCCACTTCTTCGCCTTGAAACGCTCCTTGATGCTCGCTGGTAGCCCAGCGTATACGCGGCGGCAATCGGCGATCGGAGTCTCACCTCCCGACTCCGCCGGTGTTTCACAAAAGAAAAAGATCTTCATCGGCCAATGCCGTTGATAAGAGTTTTCGTTGTGCACGAAGATGCTGTAACGGGGCGGATAATCGGTGGAGGTATAGACGTGATCGGTGACTTGCGTGCGCGGCGAAGAACGCTCGTTGTACTCGAGCAACTCAGCCGCGACTGCGGCCATGAACTGCGCAAACTGCTCGGACGTTTTGAGATTGAAATTGCGAAAGAGAATGCCGCCATGTTTGCGCAAACTCGCTTCGATGAAATCGCGATTGTGCGCGGCCCACGAAATCGGATCGAGCGCGCTGACAGACGGCTCGATCAAAAGCGGCAGTTCCCTGTCGGGAAACAACGGCCGCGCCGTCACGAGCCCCTGGCCCACCGTGACCGCCCTCCGCTTCACTGCCCGCAGTTTTTCGAGACCGAGCTGTTCGCCGTCCATATCCTGATTTCAAAAATCATTTCGAAACTAAGCTTCCGCGATCGCCTGCCTGCGCGCGCCCTTGAGTTTGCGTAAACCGAAGTCGGCGATCTCTTTCTGCTTGCCCGCCCAACGACCGCGCTCGATCTCGTCCAAGCTCGCCACGAGCTCACTCAACTTCACGTCAGGACGCTCCACACCGAGTCGTAGCACGTGCTCAAACTGTTCGCGAAAACGCTTGATGGTGTCTTCCGCAAATAAGCCGGTCTGATATTGCAACGTGCCCACCACACCATCAGGGCTGTTCGCGAGATGCAGCACCAGATCGAATTGGGCCATGCCTTTGTCGGCTGCCAGCGGCGTCAGCTTCAGGTCAGCCAACTCGACTTCGCTCACCGGCGTCTCGTCGAGGGTGAAGGCCACCTGAAATAGTGGGTTGTGGTAAAGATTCCGCCCCGGCCGCAACGTTTCGACGAGCTTTTCAAACGGCAGATCCTGATGCGCGTAAGCTCCGAGCGCCGTTTCGCGTACGCGTTTGAGTAGCTCGCTGAAACTAGGATCGCCCGCGAAGTTGAGACGCAACGCGAGCGTGTTGAGGAAGAAGCCGATCAGGTTTTCAAGTTCCACTTGCGGCCGGTTCGCAATTGGTGAGCCGATCAGAATTTCGTTCTGGCGCGTTTGATAATGAAGCATCACGCCAAACGCGGTGAGCAGCGTCATGAACAGCGTCGCGCCTTCGCGACGGCTCAGTTTCTCGGATTCGACACTGAGTTGATGCGAAAGCACAACCGGCAGACGCGCGCCCTCAAACGTGTGGTTGCCGCGTGGCTTGTCAGTCGGCAGGTTCAGGATCGTGGGCGCGTCCGCGAGTTGCTTCAGCCAGTAATCGAGTTGCGCTTCGAGCACGTCGTCGCGCAGCCATTCGCGCTGCCAGACGGCGTAATCGGCGTATTGCACCGGCAGCGGCGCGAGCGGCGAAGGCTGGCCAGTGGAGAAAGCCTGATACAGAGTGGACCACTCACGCACCAGCACGCCTATGGACCACACGTCGCCGACGATGTGGTGCATCGAGAACAGCAAGACGTGCTCTTCGTCACTAAGCCGCAGCACGTGTGCCCGCACGAGTGGTCCACGTTCGAGATCGAACGGACGACTCGCCCACTCCTTCGCGTATTCGACGACTCGTGCTTCGCGCTCGTGCTCAGCCAACGAACTCAGGTCGCTGACTTCGAGCGGCAGCTCAAGCGTGGGCGCGATAAATTGTTCGGGGTCGCCATTTACATTGCGGAACGATGTGCGCAACGTCTCGTGCCGGCGCACGATCTCCTGAAACGCTTCGCCGAGCGCGCGCACATCGAGGCGGCCGCTCAGACGAATCGCGGCAGGCACGTTATAAAACGCGCTACCCGGCTCAAGCTGATCGAGAAACCAGAGACGCTGTTGCGCAAACGAAAGCGGCAACGGGCCCGTGCGCGCAGCGCGTTCGATGCGCGGCGCGGGAGCAGAGCCGTTGTTGAGCGATGCCTTGACCGCAGCCGAGAGATCCGCGACGGTCGGATGCTCGAACAGTTGCCGCACGTCTACTTCTACCTGCAACGCCGAACGCACGCGCGCGATCACAAGCGTCGCCAGCAGCGAGTTTCCGCCCAACTCGAAGAAGCTGTCGGTCACGCCGATTCGTTCCACTTCCAAGACGCCCGCCCAGATGTTGGCCACCACTTCTTCGATCGCTGTTCGCGGCGCGACGTACGCGCCTGTGCGACTATCTTCCGTGCCGGGTGCGGGAAGCTTTGCGCGATCCACTTTGCCGGTAATAGTGCGCGGCAGCTCGCTGAGTTGGACCACGGCCGACGGCGCCATTGCTTCGGGCAGCCAGCGTGCGGCGTGCTGCCTTAGCTCTCCCGGCTCGAGCTCGCGATCGAGCACCACATAGGCGCACACATACTTGTTGCCGATCGTGTCTTCGCGATCGACCACGACAACATCGGTCACGCTCTCGTGCATGCGCAACACGTTTTCGATCTCGGCCAATTCTATTCGGACGCCGCGGATCTTGACCTGATGATCCTTGCGGCTGACAAACTCGAAGTTTCCGTCCGGCAACAGACGGCCGTAGTCGCGGGTGCGATAGACGATGTCGTTCGGATCGTTGTTGAAAGGATTCGGCACAAAGACTTCCGCGGTCTTCTGCGGCTGGTTGTAGTAACCATGCGCGCGATACGGAGTGCGAATGAGAATCTCGCCGACCTCGCCGGGCGCGCATGCGCGGCCTTGTGCGTCGATCACGACGGCGGCGCAGCCCGGCATTGGTTTGCCGATCGGAATCGAGCGCAGGTCCTTGTCAGACACGTTTACGAAATGGAAGAGCTTGGTGAGCGTCGTCTCCGTTGGTCCATACAGATTGACGAGCTGTATGCGATCGCCGAACGTGTCGGTCCACTTCGCAACATCCGCAGGCAGCAGCGGCTCGCCGGCCATGACGACGTAACGCAGCGCGCGAAATCGATCGCTCGTGAGTCCGACGTTGATAAGCGAGCGAAACAACGACGGCACGCAATGAACGATGTTGATACCGGCCGAGTCGATCCAGTCAGCGAGCGCTTCGGCGTCGTGGGTTATTTCCCTGTTCTCCGGAATGCAGGACGTCGCGCCGGCGCAGAGAGGCATGAAAACGTCTCGCAGGAAAGCGTCGTATGATGGCGTGGTGAGCTGACTGACGCGTGTGCCCGGACCAACGCCGAGTGCGCCAGCCTCCCATAGCATGAAGTGCGCGATGCCTTTGAGACGCCCGGCAATTCCCTTCGGCGTTCCCGTCGAACC
>DASXXL010000171.1:0-5432 GCA_036503085.1 Pyrinomonadaceae bacterium
TAATTCACTGAGACGTTCTTCGTACTTGTGATGTTCCCGCGCTAATTCCCGGAACTCGGGGTCGCGGTTTATCAACTCTTCTTTCAAACTATCCGTGGTTGCGATGTCCATTTCGTGCATTTCTCCTTTCAGTCAGACGGATGGAGTGGGCAGGATGGTGGCGGAGGTATTCAGGCTCTGGGACCTCCAATAAGTTATCTCGCACGGCAAAAATGTTAGCCGAACCACCTTGACCAACGCAAGCGGACATTTTGCGCTCCTTGGCCTCCAATTCAGGTCAGATTCAAGGTCATCACGACCGCATCTTCAGTCGGGTCGGAATAGTAGTTCGAACGCTTCGCGATGCCCCGAAAACCACACTTTCGATAAAGCGCCTGGGCCGCGGAGTTTCCGTCACGAACTTCAAGAAAAGCCGCGGTCGCGCGCTTTCGACGCGCTTCATCGAGAACGCGTCCGAGCAACATCGCGCCGTAACCACGCCGCCGATACTCTTCCCTGACCGCCACGTTGTTGATGTGTAATTCGCCGGCTGTTTCACGGGCGACGATGTAACCGGCGATGTTGCGCTCGTCGACGTGCACGTGCAGCGGCTTGGCCACGAGCATCAGTTCCCGGTTGCCGCCTTGCAGCTCGGCGTAGTACGCCGCCCAGCCCCAACGACTCAAGCCCGATTGCTCTTCGATCTCGACGACTTCGAGCAGGTCGTGCTCGGTCATGCACACGATCTCGACGTCGCTTTGAGTCGTGGTTTTTTGTTCGGCAGTTCCCATTACACTTTTAACTCGGCGTCGGACGGCCGGACGTATATTGCCTGAAGTGCGTCGGGCGCGACTAGTTGGCCCGCACGAAAGTTCCGTAACGCGAGCGTCGCGACGTAGCGCGCGAGGTTTTGCGGCTGCGAAGCGATGCGCCACTGTTTACCGTTGCTCACACTCTCGATCGACTCACGCTGGGCGATTGCGGCTTCGCCGCACCACAAAACTTTCTCCAGCGAACCATATTTGTCAAACATCTTCTTCGGCGCGATGTGCGCAGCGTCGTCGAGCGCCGTCACCGCGGCGTCGTTCGCGACGAAGAACGACTGAGCAAATACCTCGCCGCGTCCAGCAGGCAGCAAGGCGACCGTCGTTTCGGCTGGGCCGCCAGCCAAAGCAATCGCCTGGAGTGTTGGTATGGCGGCAGTCGGACGAGCGAGCGTCGCGGCGAGCGCTTTGACAGTGGCGATGCCGATGCGTAAACCGGTGAAGCTGCCCGGTCCTGCGGCGACGGCGAAGAGATCGATTTCCGGTAGTTTGATCTTCGCATGGTTTAGCAGGTGATCGAGATCCGCGAGCAGCGTATTCGAATGCGAGATAGCGGGATCGCCGTTGCTGCCCGCGATCACTTCTTCGCCGCGCACGATCGCGATGCTGCCCGCGAGAGTCGCCGTCTCGATTGCCAGAATCAAAGGTTCTGCTGACATTGAATTCTTCTCTGTGTCTCTGTGCCTCTGTGGTTACTTTTCCCACAAATGAGTTAACCACAGAGACACAGAGACACAGAGAGAAAGCACTTCCCCGCTACAACTTTTGGAGCGCAAACTCATCGAGCCACAACATGCCGAAGATCGGGCACGGCGACGACGAGCAATTGTCTCGCGTCAAACTAATGACCACAGCTTCAGACTTCGCCGGCACGGTAAACTCAACGTTCATCTGTTGCCACGCGTTCGTAGTCTGCGGAAACACGTCTGACTTTGCGAGTATCTGATTATTCATCGCATCTGTCAGTACGATGCGTGGCGGTCCGCCCGTCACCAGGTCCTTCGTTTTCAATGCGAAGCTCAAGCGATAACGATCGCCCAATTGAACAACAATCGTCTGAGATATAAGCGACGTCGCACTCGCGTCCCAATCCCCTGCGAAAGTGACCTGCAAACTTCTCTGTCCCGCCGCTCTTTCCGAGACGTCAACCGCCAGCTTTGGCTTCGTTTGTGTGGACGAAAGCTTCCAACCAAACGGCGTGTCGTTTCGCAAGAGCGGTTCTTCGAAACCACCGTTGACAACGGCTTCCGTCTTCACGGTGCCGGACGATAGCCGATACGCTGCGTCGAATGTTCTCGCCGCGAAAGCGAGTCGTATCAGTTCCTCTCTATTTTGATCGGAAAGCGGAGTCGCGAGCAAACTAACTTGTTCAACCAGCGCCTCGCCTTTGCCTTTGCGAGACAGGAACCGTGCAAACTCGAGGCGCTCGTCGTCATTTCCAGGCTGCAGGAGAGCCTGAGTCTGCGCAACATCTCCCTTCGTCAAGCTCCACGCGAGATCGATCACGTTCGGCAGAAACTTCCGGTTACTGGCAGCCCCTTGACGCAGATCCGCAAACGCATCAGCGTAACGTCCCAAACGCAACAGAAGATTCCCACGCTGCCAGTGGGTCTGCGCGTAATAAGGCGCACAACGAACTGCTTCATCGTAAGCAACGAGCGCGCCTGCTTCGTCTTCAAGTTCTTCTCGCGTGGTCCCAAGCTCGAGCCACTGAATGGCGTAATCGTTGCGCAGACTCATCGCTATTTCGAGCGATACTTCCGCTTCCGCCGGGCGGTGCAGACGATTCAACACCGCGGCACGCGCGCGATGCGCGTCCGGATCGTCAGGTGTCAGTTGGATTGCTTGATCGGCCGCGGCGAGCGAGTTCGCGGCCGTTGCGTAACGCGTGAGCAGTCGTGAGAAACCTATCCTGGCTGCCGCCTGCATGAGGAACAGGCACGCAGCAATGGCAAGGAGAGCGAAAACAACTCTGGCTACACGGCTAGAGGGCAAGTTCACGTAACGCCGAGAGCCTTGACTACTTCTGAACGCCGATGGCGTTGACTACTCGCAGCCCAGGGTTGCCGCAACCCTGGGACTCTTTCAGCCAAACGTAGCGCAACGCTGTAAGCGTTGGCGAACCGGTGGGCAACAAAGAATGACTACGGCGCCGAAGGGCTCGGGTTGCTTGGACCGTCGCTGAAGAACAGCGGCGTCAACCCTGCGGTAGTTCCCGCCGCGATGATTGCCACCGTCGCCGGCACACCGAGACCAAACAGTCCGCCCGCGCCCGCTGCTGCCGCACCCGCTGGCGCAGCTCCCGCGCCCGCGCCGACTGCCACACCTGGACCAACAACCGGCGCAGCAGCACCCTGCGGGAAACACATCTCGAGCGTGCCGCCGTTGGCCGGATCCGTTTTACCGATCGAACCTTTCTCAGTCGTGATCTCGCCCGTCGTATTCTTCCTCGCATGGAGGATCACGCAGCCGTAGACGACGTCTGCTCGAAGCGAGCCCGCTTCGAACGTCAAAACGACTTTGGTGTTCGGCGAGATGTCGACGGAACCGAGTGGTCCAACGTTAACGGTCGCTGATTGATCGGCTGTGGTTTCGATCGTTGCGCCACTGACTAGCGATGCGCCCGTGCTCGCGCTCTGTCCGTTGACGGTGATCGGCTGGTTGTTTCGCGTCGCCAATCGTCCGATGACCTGCTGCGGAATAACAGGCGCAGCGGTCGTCGCAGTTGGTTTTGCGAAACCGATTTGCAGACCAATTTGTGAAATGGAGAAGAGTAGTAACGCCGCAATCGCTCCGGAAGCTTTACGTCGCCTTAGAGTCATCAAGTATCCCTTCGTCAAGAACCACTCAGTGAAACAACACCCTTCCTGCGCCGCAGTTTACGGGCGTTGCAAATTAGGGTCAACGACTTTTCTCGTTTCGATCTGTGTCGTTGCCATCACGATCAAAGTGAGGAACACAACTGCGTTGCCGAGTAAATGAAGACCAAAGTCGAAAAGGCTGTGAACGGCGACGCCACTGAGCCCGAGTATCGCGCCGAGACGCAGCGCGTGAACGAAGCCGGTGCTGGACCACAGATTTTTTTGCGCGGGACGAATGACAGTCACCGCAAACCAAACGCCGATCGCCAAACCGATCACGCCGCCGCTCGCGAGTAGTTCGAGGTAATCGTTGTGTGCTTCCTGTGGCACAAGCACGCCCGATGCGTCGTGGTATGAAGTGATGGCGATCCAGTAACCGCCGAGGCCGGTGCCGAGCAGCGGATGGGCCGCGAAGAGTTTCGTGGTGGCGCGCCAGATCTCGTTACGGCTCGCGTTCTCGCGCGTGTTGGTGGTACTCAGCGTTGGCTCGCTGCCGCTGGAGACAAAATTGCTGACGAGTCGATCGCCGCCGATCCACAGCGTGCCGGCGCAAACGCCCGCTACGAGCCCCACAGCGAGAGCGAGTCGGAGCTTGGCCCAACGCAACAAAAGCATCGTCGCGATCACGACTTGGGTAAGCATTGCGAGGATGCCGCCGCGCGAGTTTGATAATACGAGCGCGACCCAAAGCGGCGCGAGAAACGAGAGATACAGCAGGTTCTGTTTGGAGCGTTCTGCGAAACTCAGTCCGATGACCAAGCCGATCGCCATTTCCATCAGGTACGCGAAGTGGTTTTTGTTAATGAACTGCGCGAAGCCTTGGTTTGGTTTCAAGAGCGGCAACAGAAAACCTGTTTCGTGCTGAGCCGTGAGACGCAGTGTGCCGAAGATCGCACTTACAACGGCGACGCCAATCACAGCGTAGGCCAGCACGCGCATGCGAGGCTCAGTTGCCGCGTAGCGATAGCTCAGCGCTAGAAAGGCTGCGAGCGCGACTAGTTGCAGCGCAAAGAATCGCGTTTGAAAAGAATCCGCGGAAATCCCTGTCCAACTCTGAACGTACGCCAGAGCCGTCAACGCCAACAGCGGGAGTAACGGGGACCACGGATTTACACGGATAGAACCCCGGATTGCTACTTCGATTACAGCGAGTATGCAAACGCCGAACACGCTACAAACAAAAACTGCTTTCCACCACGCTTCAACCGTTCCGTACGGCAGCGGAGTTATCACAACCACACAAACCAGCAGCGCAAAAATTATTTTCGAAAGCAAAACTAACCCTTCGCCGCCATCTGCATCGCCATCATCGGCACAGTCTCTGCCACGTGTGGACTTTCGCTTACTTCGTCTACCTTCAAGATCCGCGCCACGGTGTCGGTAAGCTCACGACGAAAAAGATCGCTCAAGTAGTTCGTATCGAGTAGCAACGCTTCACTATTAAAACTGCGATAGAAGTTAACCCACCCCCACTCAACGCCATCCTTCACTAACGGCAACCGAAACGACCACTCCGCGTGTGGCTCCGATCCATGGTCCACCCTCTCGGGCTTGGACCACGACCAGCAAACGCGTCCTACCTGCGCGTTTGCAAACGTGAACTCCCCAAAATCCAGCATCTGCCCAACTACTTCAAACATCTCATCCAAGTCTGACGCCTTCGATAACGCGAGCGCCGCGCGCCGCACGCGAATGTTGTTCGCCACCCGCAAACGCCGGTCACCAAGATTGCGCTTCACGCCCGCACGAATCTCCTCGACCTCGTGAT
>DASXXL010000172.1:0-2788 GCA_036503085.1 Pyrinomonadaceae bacterium
CAACACGATCGGATTCTGTTGCATACGCTCGGTGACCTCGCGCGTTACGTCCGCTTCCTCCGCCGAACCGATCAGCAACACCTGTCGCTGCGTTTCAATCAGCCGATCCGCCAACGCGGCGTAAGCTTCAGCAGGCCAGCGCTTCGCGCGACTATTGATCGATCCCGGACAAAGCGCGACGATCGGTTGACCTTCACGCACGCCGTAAGCGCGCAGCAAATTCTCCGCTTCCGACTTCCGCGTTTCCGAGATCTGC
The DNA here is from genome assembly GCA_036503085.1 of Pyrinomonadaceae bacterium. GTDB lineage: Bacteria > Acidobacteriota > Blastocatellia > Pyrinomonadales > Pyrinomonadaceae > PSRF01. Next base: position 257 of record DASXXL010000172.1, read on the forward strand.
AAACTCGCATCCGGCGCCGCTTCACAGATCTCGCTCGTGCCAAACAGCATTTGCTCGAGCGCGGTGATCAAGTACAAGTAATAAAAAACTTCATGCCGCAACGAACGCCAGTCCGGCAACGCAAGCGGATGCGTCAACAACGCCTGCCGTGCTTCGGTCGCGTAGCCGAGCCGCAGCGGCACGCCGGCAAGAAAGGGAATCAACGCCGCTTCGAACGCATTTTGAAACAAGACCGCTAAATCAAAGTTTCGCTGCCGCCACTCACGAACCTGAGAAGGGATTGAAAGCGCAGTGCGACGGTTGTAAATCAAGATCTCGTCGACGAAGTCGACATCCGCGAAGATCCCTCTCGCGCTCGGCCGCACCACCAGCGTGATGTTCGCTTTCGGCAACACTCGCCGCAACGCACGCAAGGCAGGCAGGGTCATTACCGAGTCGCCGACCCAATTCGTGCCGCGCACGACGACGCGCTTTATCTCGCTCGCACTAGCCTGCGTCATAACTACAACAACACTCGCAGCCCGTCGTCGATCCCGATCTGCGGTCGCCAATTCAGTTCATTGCCTATACGCGTCAGGTCGGACACGTAGCGCAGCGGCACGGGCGCCGGCAAGCGCGGGTCTTCTTCAATCACCGGCTCGATCTCGATCATCTTGCTCACCCGGTCGATAATCCCGCGCAAACTCACCGCATTCAGTCTGCCGCCGCCGAGGTTATAAAGCCCAAACGGAACCGACGAATTAATAAACGACCGGCACGCGCGCGACAGATCATCCACGTACAGAATATCGCGAACCGGATCTATCTCCGCGGGCAAGCGAATCGGTTGCCGGTGCTTGATCGACTCGACGTAGTGCGTCACAAACCCCGAAGCGTTTCCCGTCGACGGCCGCGCAAACACTGTCGACATGCGAAAGATGCACGCGCGAAAGTCGCGCGCCTTCGCGTAGTACTCCACGTATTGCTCGCCAATCAACTTCGACCACTCAAACGCCGTCTGTCCACTGTATAAGGTGCTCGTATGCTCCGCCACGTCGTCAGTCGCACTCGCGTGACTACCATAAACGTCTTTCGTGGAAGCGTAGATAAAGATCGCGCCGGGCTTCACGTGTTCGAGCAGGTTGCGCGTCCCCTCCGCGTTAACCCGAAAACACTGCGGCGCGCCGTCCGGATGTTTGTCGAAGTGCGCGGCGAGATGAATGATCGCGTCGTACTCACCAGCCCGCTTCACGTCGTCGGGATTGAGGAGGTCGAAACCTGAGCGGCGGGAAAAATCGTCGGCTGCGAAAAACTGACAAACGTAAGTTCCTAAATAACCCCGGCCACCGGTAACAAGAATTCTCATTTGCTCGCGCTGCTCTCTGCTGTTACACGCCCGCGCGCCAGATCGTTCAATCGACGCAGCGATTCTGCGTTACCGATCGCGACGAGCAGGTCTCCGTTTAGTATTTGCGTTTCGCCGCTCGGGTTGAAAATTACTTTGCCCTCACTGCGGCGTATACTCACCACCACGATATTCAACTCCGAGCGAATCACCGTCTCCCGCAGTTTGCGGCCAATCAACTTCGATTCGGCTTCCACTTCCACTTGCTCGAACCCGAGCTCGAGATCGTTCGCCGTAACCGAATCGAGAAAGTCGCCCACCGCGGGTTTGGTCAACGCCATCGCCATGCGATGCGCGCCGATGATCGTCGGCGCGACCACGTGATTCGCACCGGCACGAATCAACTTACTCTCCGCCTGTTCCTCAGCCGCGCGTGCGACGATGTGCAGGTCGGGATTCAGATCGCGCGCCGTCAGCACGACGTAAACATTGTCCGCATCATCCGGCAAACAGGTCGCGAGGCCGCGCGCATGTTGCACGCCCGCTTCGCGCAAAGTCTCTTCGAGCGTGGCGTCGCGCACGAGCACCGGAATGCCCTGGTCCATCAATGCCTCGACTCTCCCGCGATCCATTTCGATGACGATGAACGGATCTGCACTGCCCCGCAAGCCGCGAATCAGATGCGAACCGACACGGCCCGCGCCGCAGATGATAAAATGATCTCGCAGTTTGCTCATCTTCAGTGAATGGCGTAATTGCCCCAGGGTAAAAAGCATCTCCGACTGGACGATCGTTTGCACGGTGCTCGTCAGCGCGTAAAGCACGATGCCGACGCCGACCATCATGAATCCCGTGGCGAACACTCGGCCGTAAAAAGTGCGTGGCGCGAGATCGCCGTACCCGACCGTCGTCAGGGTCTGGGCAGTTACGTAAAGGCTATCAACTATAGACCACCCTTCCAACTGGTGAAATATAACGGTGCCGGTCGCTATCGCCACGCCAACCGCCGCGAGGCCGAGCCGAGTCCGTGCGCGACTGGTGAGAAGTAATCGAGGGCGAGATGGTAGACTCATCGAAGCAGAACGGCATCACAGTGGCGAACATCCGGCCAGGAGCAGGGAAGCCACGTTAACTAAAGCGGTTATTACTGTCAAACTGGTGACGAAAAGGGTCTTCGTAATTGTGGATCCTGGGAGCGCAGGCGTCTC
>DASXXL010000173.1:0-6363 GCA_036503085.1 Pyrinomonadaceae bacterium
GCGGCTTCCGTCGTGCGAATCGCGCTTTCATGATTACTGCGATCGATCGCCATCACGTTTACGAAACCCATTCCCACACCGAGCACCGGCACTTTCAACAATTCTTTTTTCGCGAGTAGTCCAATGCGGCGGCCCGTAAAACTGAAGAGCGTTGCGGTGTCGAGGTAAGAACGGTGGTTGGCGACAAAAACGTAAGTCTGTTTCGGATCGAGTAGCTCCAGGCCTTTCACTACAACGCGCACACCACTCAAACGCAGCCACAACCGCGCGCCAAACGTGGCAAACGGATAGACGAGATCGTGTTTGTTCACGAGCCACGCCACGAGCAGAATCGGCGGCCCGAGCGTGCCGAGCAGCGCGCCCGCGAGAAACAACGACCACCAATAATGCAACCGCCGCATAAAACTGCGAGGCCGCCTTGTGCTAGACTCATCGGCCATAGTTTTCTCGATTGCTGTGGTCTCTGCCATCAATTCGCGCAAAGGAAACCGAATGATTAGCCGTCGCCCAGTCGCGGTCGCTGTGGCCGTCTTCGTCTGTCTTGTCGCGAGCGCTGCGTCGTCGTTTGCGCAACGGCCGGTCGCGCGCGCAGCCGCAATCCCGTCGCCCAAGTCAGTGCTCGGATTCACGCCCGGAGACGATCGCACGATTGCCGATTGGTCGCAGATCACGAACTACTTCGAACGGTTGGACCGTGCTTCCGATCGCGTGCTGGTCCAGACGTTGGGCCAATCAACACTCAAACGGCCGCTGATTGTCGCCTTCATCAGCGCGCGAGAGAATATACTGGCGCTCGAAAAATACAAAGACATTCAGCGTCAACTCGCCGATCCACGACTCGTCACGCAGAAACTGCAACGCGACCGTCTTATCGCCGACGGCAAGGTCGTCGTAACGATCTCGTGCTCGATTCACTCGACCGAGATCGTCGCGTCACAGATGTCGATGCAGCTCGCTTACGAACTCGCCACAGCGCAGGACGCCGACACACGCGAGATTCTGCAAAACACCATTCTACTTTTGATCCCCTCACCAAATCCCGACGGCGTCGACATCGTGGCCAACTGGTATCGCAAAACGCTCGGCACCCCTTTCGAAGGAAGAGAACCGCCCGAACTCTATCACCATTACGCCGGCCACGATGACAATCGCGACTGGTTCATGCTGAACCTGAAAGAGACGCAGCTAATCACACGTCTGCTCTGGCACGACTGGTTTCCGCAGATCGTCTACGACGTGCATCAACAAGGCTCGAACGGTTCTCGGCTCTTCATTCCGCCGTTCTACGATCCTCCAAATCCAAACATCTCGCCGTTGCTGCTACGACAGGTTGGACTAATCGGCCACAAAGTCGCCGCGGATCTCCAAGCCGCAGGTTTCAAGGGCGTGCTGACGAACGCGCTTTACGACACGTGGTGGCACGGCGGATTCCGCACCGCGCCTTACTTTCACAACTCGATCGGCATTCTTTCCGAAGCGGCGAGCGCGCGATTAATGTCGCCCGCGACAGTCACAGCGGAACAACTCACACGTTCGTCAACACGCGGCATGCGCAGCGCGACTGAAGCGACCACCAACTTTCCCGACCCCTGGCCGGGCGGTACGTGGCGTCCGCGCGACATCATGGACATGGAGTTGATCGCGGCGCGTGGCGTGTTGTCGATGGCGGCGAAGTTCCGCGCGAGCTACTTGCAGGATTTCTATGAGCTTGGACGGCGCAACATCGAGCAGCAGGCGAAGCCGGATCAGCCGGTCGCTTATCTGATTCCGGCGGGCCAAGCACGCGACGAAGCAGTCGCAAAACTGCTTGGTACTTTGATCGATCAGGGCGTCGAGGTCTATCGACTCGATCACGAGCTGCACCTGACTTTTGGTCCGCAAGTCTTGCAGCGCACAAACGCGGTGAATGAGAAACTCGGCACGTATCGCACGCTGATCGCGCAAACGACCGCGATGCAGGAAGTGCCGGCGGGTAGTCACATCGTGTTTCTCGCACAGCCGCAACGCACCAACGTGCTCGCGCTTTTCGAACCGCAGATCTATCCAAACCGGCTCACGCCGCAGGGCGAGGCGGAACGGCCGTACGACGTCGCTGGCTGGACGTTGCCGCTGCAAATGGGCGTGGACGCCCCGGCAGTCACGGCCGTCCGCGAAAACGAAAGCGAGCGGCGTTTGACGCGACTCACGGATCCAAACCAGGTCAGAACAGATCTCGCGCTCGCAGTTGCCAAAGGCGGGGAGTCGCCGATCAAGAACCCCGTCAAACAAGCGGTCCGCGTCGGCATCTACAAAGGCTCGACCGGCAACATGGACGAAGGCTGGACGCGCTACATCTTCGACACCTTCAACGTGCCTTACCAATCCGCACGCGACGCCGACATTCGTCAAGGCGGGCTGCACGCGAAGTTTGACGTGCTGCTGTTTCCTTCGGAGCGCAGCACGGAAATCGTCGCGGGAAATGCGGCCGGTTCGCTGCCCGCCGAATACACCGGCGGCATTACGGAAGCGGGCGTCAAGAACCTGAAAGAGTTCGTCGCGGACGGCGGCACGCTCGTCTGTTTCGACGCTGCCTGTGAGCTCGCGATCAAGCAGTTCAACTTGCCGCTGCGCAACGTGCTCGAGGGCGTAAGATCTTCGGACTTCTACTGCCCGGGCTCGATCGTGGCGCTGGACGTCGATAATAAAACGCCATTTGCTTTCAACCTACCAACCAAACTGCCCGCTTATTTCATCAACAGTTCTGCATTCGCCGCGACAGGCGACGGCGTTCGAGTGATTGCACGCTACGCCAAAGAGAATGTGTTGCTGTCCGGATGGCTACTCGGCGAGGACAAGTTACGCGGCCAGATTGCCCTCGCGGAGACGAATGTGGGAAAAGGGCGGGTTGTGTTGTTTGCGTTTCGGCCGCAGCACCGCGGACAGGCCTGGGCGACGTTACCGCTGATTTGGAATGTATTGTCGAACGCCGCTGCGAGCGGCTCTGAATAGGTCAGACAGGACCAACACAGCCCAATGCTGCTTGCCCAGCGAGCAGCCGGGGCGCTATTCTTTAACCGGTTTTTCTCTCCCGCTTTATTTCCCAAAAAACCGCGTGCTGAACGTCAGGAGCTTGCTATGAAAAAGCTTAGTATTGCCCTTTTGCTCCTCTCCGTGCTTTCCGTCTCGGCCGCCTTGTCTTTCGGACAGGGTCGCCCGCGACGGGTCGGCGATCGGGCGAGCACACCGCAAAGCACCGCTCCTGAGAGCACCGCGCCCACGACGACGGCGCCAACGAAACCGCCTGTCTTGGGCGGTGCGAACTATCCCAACAACCAGAAGCCGCAGTCGCAACAGCAGGATCAAACACCAGCGCCTCCCGAAGAAGTCGATGCCGGCGACATCGTGAAGGTCAACACCACGCTCGTCACGATTCCCGTCAGCGTCATGGACCGCGACGGCCGCTATGTGCCCAACCTGCTCAAAGACGACTTTCGCATCTGGGAAGACGGCGTCGAACAAGAGGTCGCGTTCTTTCAGTCAGTCGACAAGCCTTTCTCGGTCGTGCTGATGCTCGACACGAGCCCGTCCACGCAGTTTCGTTTGGAAGACATCCAGGACGCCGCGATCGATTTTGTCAATCAACTGCGGCCTGACGACCGTGTGATGGTCGTTTCGTTCAACGACGATATCAAGATCCTGAGCGAGTTCACGACCGATCGTTCCAAGCTTCAGCGCGCGATCCAGCGCGCCCACACAGGCGACGGCACGCGGCTCTACGACGCCGTCGACATGGTGATGAACCAGCAGTTGTCACGCATTCAGGGACGTAAAGCGATCGTGCTGTTTACCGACGGCGTCGATACGACGAGCAAGCGCGCCGATTACCAGAGCAACATGATGGACGCGCAGGAACTCGATGCGCTCGTTTACACCGTGCAGTACGACACGTCGCAGGACATGAACGCCGGCAGCTACCCCTCCGGCGGCGGTCAGATTGATGTTTGGGGCTCTATCCTCGGCGGCATTTTCGGTGGCGGACGCCGCGGCGGTTATCCGCGCGGCGGTGGTTTTCCGCGGCGTGGTGGACGTGGCACTTCGAGCGGCGATTATGAACTCGCCGACCATTATCTGCGCGAGATCGCCGACACGACCGGCGGCCGCGAATATCGCGCGGACACGCTTCAGAACATGTCGACGGCGTTTGCGAACGTCGCGGAAGAACTGCGGCGGCAGTACAGCATCGGTTACTACCCTAAGCGTCCGGCGCAGCCGGGAGACAGGCGGCAAATCAAAGTGCGCGCGAAGCAGCCAAACCTCGCGGTGCGTGCGCGTGACAGCTACGTCTTCGGTAATTCGGGAGGCGCCTCGGTGTCCGACAACTCGCAACAGCAGAATGCACCGGTGTTACGGAAGCACTCGTTCTAATTTAGAGTCGCGTCTGTTCCATCGCCGGCAATACTACAATCAACACCGCGCCGCCATTCTCGTCACGATTACGCGCGGACACCACGCCGCCGTGCAACTCAACCAGGTGGCGCACGATCGCCAGTCCCAATCCCAACCCGCCATGTTTGCGCGTGATCGAGCCGTCCGCCTGGCTGAACCGCTCAAAAATTCGCGGCAGGAAATCGGGCGGGATTCCCGGCCCCGAGTCTTCGATGCGAACTTCCGCGAGCGCTTTCTCCTGTCGCAGATAAATATCGACCGTTCCGCGCGCGGGCGTGAACTTCACCGCGTTCGCTAACAAGTTCCAGAACACCTGCTGCAAGCGCTCGACGTCGGCCTTGACGATCACGTCGGGCGCTTCGAAGTGCGACCGAATCTGGATCTCTTTCGCTTCCGCGGCCGGACGAATCGCGTCAATCGCAGCGTGAATCACGAGCAACAGATCGAGCGGCTGCGTGTTGATGCGCAACTTCCCGGTGATGATGCGCGACACGTCGAGCAGGTCTTCGACGATCTGCTTCTGCATCAACGCGTTTCGTTCGATGATCTCGACCGCGTGACTCGCCGCCGCCGAATCGAGCTGTCCAGCGCGTAACAGCCGCGACCAACCAACGACCGCATTCAGCGGCGTGCGCAACTCGTGCGAAACAGTCGCAAGAAACTCTTCCTTCAAACGGCTCGCTTCTTCGGCGTCTTCGCGCGCCTGACTCTCACTCCGCAACAGTTCGCCGCGTTCGATCTCCGCGCGCACTGCCGGCGTGATGTCCATCGTCACGCCGCGCATTCCCACTGGACCACTCTCGTCGCAAACAACAATCGACTGCGCTTCGACCCAAACCTCCCGGCCGTCTTTATGAATCATGCGGAAGCGACTGCTGCCTCCCGTACCTGAAGCAAAAATCGCCGCGGCCTCCGCTATCGCGCGTTCGCGGTCTGCGTGATGGAGCACCTGCAAACCAAAGTGCGGCTGCGATAACCACTCTTCGGGGCTGTAGCCGAGCATCTGTCCGATATGACTACTGACGAATTCGGTGCGGTAATCATCGGAGCCCGGTTTGCCCCACGATTCCCAAACCACACCGGGAACATGCGCCACGATGTCTTCGATGCGACGCCGGTTGAGCTCCAGTTCCGATCCGAGTTTGTCTTTTTCGACCTGCGCGCGGCGGCGCTCATTCATGACTGCGCCCACAACGAGCGTCATCAGCGAACTCGTTCCAACGAATGACATCAGCAGTAACAACGAGACGTTCGGGTTGCGCTGCACGAATGGACCATAACCTTTACCCGCGCCCCACACCGCCAACGCCGCCATCACCACGATCGACGTCGTCGCCATGCGCTGGTCAAACCGCAAGGCTGCCCACAGCAAACACGGCAAACAAAGATAAGCCAGCGGATAAGTCTTGACCGTCCCCGGAAACCAGCCGCCAAAGACGATCAGCACGACAATCAACAGCAACACGAACAGCGAAGCAATCTCGGACCAATCGCGAGCGGTGAGCCGGCCGGGTTTACTCCACGATAGCAATAGCGAACCTACAATGAGCGCGCCGAATCCGTCGCCCATCAGCCACGTCAACCAAAGCGGCGTGAAACGATTCCACTCCGCGCCGCCCAGACACAAACTCAAACTCCCGATCGTTGCACTCACCAAGGGCGCTACAACCGCGGCGCAGACGACAAAACTCAGCACCTCATTGACCGAGTCGAGCGTGCCTCGCCAACGCACTACTCGCAACAGCAGCCAGTAAGCGATCAGCGCCTGCGCCGTGTTTCCGATGGCGATGCAGAATGCTGAAGCAGCGGGAATGTCGGTCGGGAGATTCGCCGCGAGAGCCCCGACAAATATGCCCGGCCAGAGTCGTGGTCCAAAAATCAGCAGCGAAGCGATCGCGATGCCCGCGGGCGGCCAAACAGGAGTGACGTTCGAGTGTA
>DASXXL010000174.1:0-2461 GCA_036503085.1 Pyrinomonadaceae bacterium
AACTCATACGAACCGCCGATGAACTCCGCAAAGCCATCGAAACACTCGAAACCCAACCAGTCGTCGGACTCGACACGGAAACCACCGAGCTCGATCCCTATACCTCGCGCCTGCGGTTGATCCAGTTAGCGATACCGGATCGCGTTTACATCATCGACTTCGATCATTTCGCGAACGGCGATTCGCGCCGAAGCGACGCGCTCGCGCCGTTGCGTCGTCTGTTGGCCGCGCCGCGTCCGATCAAGATCGCGCACAACGCGAAGTTTGACGCGAAGTTCATCAAGCACAACCTCGGCGTCGATCTCGGTGGACTCTTCGACACGTTGCTGGCGAGTCAACTCGTCGGCGCGGGCGACATCGAAGAGCGTCATGGACTAGAGACCGTCGCCGGACGTTATCTCAATGAGCTCGTCGACAAGAGCGAACGGCTCAGCAACTGGAACCTCGAACTTACAGCGGCTCAACTCGAATACGCGGCGCGCGACGCGGCGATTCTGCTGCCGTTGCGCGAGAAACTGATCGAGCGACTGAAAACAGAGTCGCTAATCAGGGTTGCGCAACTCGAATTCGAGTGCGTGATGCCGGTAGTAGACATCGAGCTCGCGGGGTTTTTCATGCACAAGGATCGCTGGCTCGAACAGTTGGGGATCGTCGAAAAGCGCCGCATGGAGCTTGCCGAACAGTTGCAACAAGTGTTGGCGGAAGAATCGCAGCAAGGCTCGCTGTTTGGTGGTCCACAACGCGAAGACATCAACCTCGACTCGCAACAGCAACTCACCAAGGCGCTAAATCGGCTCGGCATCCCGGTGCCGGATTCGACGCGCAACTGGAAGCTGCAACCGCTCGCCGTGGAGTATCCGGTGATCGCGACGCTGCTCGAATATCGCACCGTGCAGAAAGCGTTGACGAGTTACGGCACGAACATGATCGACATGATCAATCCTGTGACGAACCGTTTGCACGCTGACTTCCGGCAGATCGGCGCGCCGACGGGACGCTTCGCTTGCACGAACCCCAATATTCAGCAGGTGCCGCACGCGGTTGAGTACCGGCGCTGCTTCAGCGGTTATCCCGAGGGGCGGAAGTTGATCATCGCGGACTATTCGCAGATCGAGTTGCGGATTCTCGCGGAGTTTTCGGGCGACCGCGGCTTTGCCGACGCTTTCAACAGCGGCGCCGATCTACATCGCGTTACGGCATCGCAGGTCTTCAATGCGCGGGTCGACCAGGTGACGAAAGAGCAGCGCGATTTTGCGAAGCGGCTGAATTTCGGTGTGGTTTACGGCATCGGCGCGCAACGTTTCGCGTTGATGACGGGATTGTCGGTGTCGGACGCGGAGCAGGTGTTGCGCCGTTACTTCGGCACGTATCGTGAGCTCGACACGTACCTGCGCGACGCGGCGAACCGCGCGGTGAGCGAGCGACAGGCGCGCACGGCGTCGGGACGGCTCGTGCGTTTTCGTTACGACGAAAACGATCGGCAGCAAATATCGATGACGCAGCGCAACGGCAAGAACACGCCGATTCAAGGAACGAGCGCGGACATTTTGAAGCGCGCGTTGCGGTTGTTGAAAGACGAGCTCGCGGGCACGAACGCGCAGATCGTCAACATCATTCACGACGAGATCGTTGTCGAAGCCGAGGCGGACGAAGCGCAGGAGATCGCGGGTAAAGTTGAGAGTGTGATGTGTGCCGCGGGCCAGGAATATTTGAAGACTGTACCAGTGAAAGTCGAAACCGAGATCGCGGATGAGTGGGTGAAATAAATCCTGTTTTAGATCGTCTGAGATCCCTTTCTCCAAACGTAATAGATAGGCACTCCCGTTAACACGAGCAGATAACCAATCCCTGACGTCGACGGCGCGAGGATCGCGAGGTCCACAATAAACAACCCGGCGATGATCAAATACACCAGCGGCACAAGCGGGTATCCAAACGTCCGATACGGCCGCTCGATCTCCGGCGCTTTGCGCCGCATCACGATCACCGCACCCACCATCAACGCATACAAAACCAGGTCCGCCGACACGATGTACTCGAGCAATTGCGTGTAAACATTCCCATACGTCAACACGCCTGTCTGCTGGTTAACCGTTACCGTGCGCGGCAACACCAGCAACGCCGCCCACACGCCCTGCGCCACGAGCGCCACCGCCGGCACGTGCCACTTGTTCACACTGTCGACGCGTTTGAAGAACAAACCATCGCGCGCCATCGCGTAGTAAACCCGCGCGCCCGCCAGAATCAGCCCATTGTTACAACCAAACGTCGAGATCATGATCGCGAGCGCCATCAGCACCGTGCCGCTTGAACCAAGCGCCGCTTGCATCACCGCGGTCGCCACGCGATTCTGCGGCGCGTTTTGAATTTGCGCGAGCGGCAACGTCCCGACGTACGCGAGATTCGCGAGCAGATAAAGCGTGACGACGATGCCGCAGCCAAACAACAGCGCGCGCGGCAA
>DASXXL010000175.1:0-1583 GCA_036503085.1 Pyrinomonadaceae bacterium
CCCTTCTTCGCGTCGTTGTAAAACTTCGTCGCGTCCTTGAACTTTCCGGTGCGCAATGCTACGTCGCCGAGACTCGTACGCGCCGCGGCACGAAAGCGACGCACCTGGCCGAGACTCGCAATCGCGGCGAGACTACTGCCCGCCGCATCCAACGCATTCTGAAAGTGGGTCCGCGCTGACTCGAAATCACCGTTGTTGTAGTCGAGACGGCCCATGCCGAGCTCGTAGCTCGAATACGCGATCGAAACGCGATACTGATCGAGTTCCTTCTTCGCTTCGAGCAACGTGGTCACGCCGCCAGTCGGCGCCGCAACGCTGACGTGCCCGCTCGCAATCCCACCAGTGATGGCGCTCAAACCGCCAAACCGCCGGCCGACCTTTTGCGCCGCGCCTTCCGGTTTTTGCACGACCATTCGGCTGTAAGCCGCGCGCGCGTCATCAAATTTTCCGAGGCGGAAGTTCACATCACCGATCTTCGCGAGCATCAGGTTTGCGTTGAACTTGTCGTCGCCCAATCCCACCGCTTCAGCAGCGACGTCCTTCTTCTCGAACGCGAGAAAACCGTCGAGTGCTTTTTGATAATTGTCGAGCGCGATCTGATATTGTCCTTGTCGCAGGTACAAATCGCCGATCTCGTTGTGCGCCGCAGCGACACCACTACTGTTCTTCGCCGCCGTGTAGAGATTGAGCGCGTTGCGCAGTTGGACCAGAGCCTGATCGGCCCGGCCGCGCTTCAACAGTCTGCGTCCTTCGTGTAACGCCGCGCTCGCGTTATCCGTTTGCTGCAGGAGCGGCGCCGGCGTAACAGCACGCACCGGCAAAGTCACTGGCGCAAGCAACAACGCCGCAACCAACGCCGCACAGAACGCGACGCCAATCGACTTCACAGTTGTACAACTCATCTTGTCTTCCCTTTCAAAATTGCGTGACGACTATTTATGAATGAGATCGAGCGTGGTCACCAGCATCGGACTCTTCGACGACGCCATCATGATCAACGACGGCTCGGGATCGTCCTTCGCCAGACTGAGTCCGCGCGTCGATGCTTGTTGCTCCGGCACGGTTTGCGCCCGCCCAAACCGATCTTTCTTATCGGTGGCGAGTGGCTCCTGCATCTGTTTCTTGATCGTATCCCACAGCTCCGGCGACGGCCGCCACGGACACGCGTCGCTCGAGTTTTTGCAGAACGCGATCAGGTCATCTTCGATCGGCACGCCCTTAAGCGGCTCGCGAGTAAACACAACGAACAACTTTTCGTTGCCGGGATTCGCATCAAAGACGAGCCAGCGCAATCGCTCTTCGTTGGATGCACTCGAAGGAATCTCCCACGGCACGTGGGCCTTGATGTAATTACCGGCCTCGTCGAGATCCTTGTCGGGATAGATCATCGACACCGGTCCTTCATCCGTCTGGTTGAAAATGTAGAGATAGCCGTCAGCGTTCGTCTCGAGCAGGACGCGCACGCGATCGCCTTTGTGAAAAACGTGCTCGGGATCGACGCGAACCGCGAGTCCGTTCGAGTCGCGCGTGAACAACGTCATCCCCAAGCCAAGACGCGACGCGTTCACCGGCTTCGTCGGCTC
>DASXXL010000176.1:0-8105 GCA_036503085.1 Pyrinomonadaceae bacterium
CGCTTTCACACCGTCCGTTCCCACCCCTCCCGTCAACTCCGGCGGCATCGCACCGCGGCGATAACCATTCAAGATCGTGCGCGCCGCCTGGTCCGGAATCACGATCGTGTCAAACTTCCCGATCAGATTTCCCACCCGCAACTCAGCATCACGTAACGACCGCACGTCTCGCCCGTTATTCTCCAGCACAAACCTGGTCCAACCCTCGTCGATCGCCGGCACCGACGAGCGATACAGCGCCACTCGCTTCGTGATCTCGTATTTCGGAAGGGTATTGTCGTCACACCAGTCGATCGCTTCACAACGAAAGGGCGCCTTGATCGGCCGAACGGTCACGTCCGTCAACAGTGACATGCTGTGGGCGGTCACGTCGTAAGGCGCGATCGGGTGTCCCGCTGAATCACGCAGATCCGGATAGTGCTGCAGTTCGAGCACTGCCTTCGCGAAACCACCATACGGCTGCGCAAGCCTCACAACTTTTCCGGCGCGGTGTGGACCAACCGCACAGTACTCGATCTCGACGCCTGCTCTCGTGAGCGCGTTGTCGAGCGCGAGATAGTTTTTCTTGTTAGCTCTGATCAAATCGTAGCCCCAGATCTCGCCCTTCGTTCTCGGGCGCACTGCCTGCGCGCCGATTTCATAAAACCGCTGCAACCACTGCGTCCGATTGTCCGCTGCGTGCTGCAACAACAGAAACGCGCCCGTAGTCATGTAGTTCGTGATGTCGCGCAGATGCCACTCGCCACCACGCCACAGTGGCCCAAAGTTCGCCGACTCTTTCTGCGGATCGTAACCTTCGCGCGACGTGAGTTCTTCAAACTTCAACGTGATCGGCGAAGCGATGCGCGCGGAAGCCGTTTCAGACAGAATGCGTACGCCGCCGTGATAATGCGAATACGCGCGCGACGGCGACCACGCGTCGTAAGTCGAATTAGTCGTGATGCCCTGAAAACCTTTCGCGCGCATCTGCTGGGCCAGCCAGTTGCCGAGCTGCGTGTAGCCTTCGACGATCTGTCGCGGCACGTTCGGTTCGACCGGCGCCATGTACGGCGGCAGAAACAGACGCGAGCCCGTCGCACCCTGCTGGTGTATGTCGTGGACGATCTGCGGATGCCAGACGTTGTGAATCTTGTCGACGGTTATCTGCGTCTCGACCTGCGTGAACGCGTACCAGTCGCGATTGTTATCGTGGCCGGTGTAATGGTGATAAAGCTCGGGCGGATCTGTGCCTTCGTAAGGCGTGCCGAGCGTTTTGTCGTACCAGTTTTTGACGATGTCGACGCCGTCGGGATTGAGCGACGGCACGAGCAGGATGATCGTGTTATCGAGAATCTTCTGAACGTCTGGCTCATTTGACGAAGCGAGCCGATACGCGATCAGCATGCTCGACAAATACGAACCCACTTCCGTCGAATGAATGCCGCACGTGATGAGCACCACAGTCTTGCCGCGCTTAATCAACTCCGCGGCTTTGCGGTCGCGAACGCCCGGAGCGCCGAGCTTACGCGGATCGGCGAGCTGTGCCTGAATCTGTTTGTATTCTTCGAGTCGCTCGAGGTTTGCGGGCGAACTGATCGTCGCCATGACGAATGGCTTGCCCATCGTCGTTTGCCCGAGAGTTTCAAAGTTCACGCGGTCACTCGCGCGGTCCAGGCGCCCGAAGTAATCGACCACCTGACTCCACGACGCGAGTTTTCGATCGTCGCCCGGCGTAAACCCGAGCACTGCCGAAGGCATCGGAACATCGGCTGCACCCGCTGGCTGGAGCGACTGTGCCGAACGCGCGAACGCGCTTACGAGCAGAAGCAGCAACACAGAAAGTTTCAGAGTCATCCGGCGCAGTTTATCACCAAAAATGCGGCAATAAGGCCCATAAAGCCGCTTGCCGAGCGCGACCGGCCCGTGTAAAGTAGCGGGCGTTTCTACCCCGCGCACTCCCCGTTTTAGAAAACCTGTTGGAGGTTAACTGGATGTCGAGTGAAAGCATCCCTGCAAACGAATACCCTGACCGAGTGGGGTACAAGCCAGACAATCCATACCTGGCGACTTTTCGACCTTACATTCCAGCCGGAGTCAGGCTGCGCGAACTCACGATCCTGCCATTGATCATCGGCACGTTTCTCGGGGTCGTCTTCGGCGCCTCGTCGTTGTATCTGGTTTTGAAAGTCGGACTCACGGTCAGCGCCTCGATTCCAGTAGCAGTCATCTCGATCACTCTCTTCCGCGTGTTGTCGAAACTGGGATTGCGTGACGCCACCATACTGGAAAACAACATCGTGCAGACGGCGGGTTCCGCCGGCGAGTCGATCGCGTTCGGTATCGGCGTGACGATGCCGGCGATTCTGATCCTCGGTTTCGATCTCGAGCTCTCGCGCGTGATGCTCGTGGCTACGCTCGGCGGTTTGCTCGGCATCCTGATGATGATTCCGCTGCGACGCGCGCTCATCGTCGCGCAGCACGGCCACTTGAAATATCCCGAAGGCACTGCTTGTGCGGAAGTGCTGAAAGCGGGCGCGTCTGATGAATCGCGCGCGGCGGCGCGCCAAGGCGCGCGCGACACCGCGGCCGTGGACCAGGCGGCCACAGGTGGCAAAACGATCATCACTGGTTTCGGTATCGGCTTTCTCTATTACGGCATCCAGGAAGTCTTCAAGACGTGGAAGGAATATCCCACCAAAGAGTTTGGTGCGCCGTTTCAGGGTGGTTCGATCTCGCTTGAAAACAACCCGGCGTTGCTGGGTGTGGGTTACATCATCGGGCCACGCATCGCGTCGATCATGGTCGCCGGTGGCGTGCTCGCCTATCTCGTGTTGATTCCCGCCATTAAGTATTTCGGCGGCGGTTGGGTAACGCCGCTGGCGCCGGAAACAACTCACCTGATCAAAGACATGTCGGTGAGCCAGATTCAAAAGGGCTACATCCTTTACATCGGCGCGGGCGCTGTGGCCGCGGGCGGAATCATCAGTCTGTTTAGATCGTTGCCGACGATCTGGAGTGGTTTGAAAGGCGGCCTGGCTGACTTGCGTCGCTCGGGCGCGGGCTCGTCAGAGAATGCGCCACGCACCGATCAGGACCTGTCGATGAAATTTGTGTTGGCGGGGATCATCCTGCTGATGGTCGTGATCATGATCGTGCCGCAGTTGAATCTGCGCTTCAACATCCTGGGCGCGATTCTGATCATCGCGTTCGGCTTTCTATTCGTGACGGTTTCATCGCGACTGACGGGTGAAGTCGGTTCGTCGTCAAATCCGATCTCGGGCATGACGGTGGCGACGTTGCTGCTGACGTGTCTCGTGTTTCTGATCATCGGTTGGACCGCGCCGCCGTATTTCGTCACGGCGCTTTCGATTGGCGGCATTGTTTGTATCGCGGCTTCGAACGGCGGCACGACTTCGCAGGACTTGAAGACCGGGTTCCTCGTGGGCTCGACGCCGAAGTACCAGCAGGTTGCGATTCTCGTCGGCGCGCTCGTTTCGGCGATCGCGCTCGGGCCGATTCTGCTGGCGATGAATCAGTCAGGCACAATTTATGTTCCGGTGGCGCAGAACAAGGACTTCAGTTTTCCCGCCGGCTACGCGTTCACTTCCGATCAGTTTGTGAAGAGCGGCGACCAACCCAAGCAGGAAAGAATAACGGGCGGTCAGTCTACTCCCGATACGAACGCGTATTACGTCGTACACAAAACCAGCACCGACTACGGACCGCCGGGACGTTATCTCGTCAACGCTCAAGGCCAGCCGATCTATCTCGCTGACCCCGGCATCAACGGCATCTACGACAAAGTGCCCGGCACGAACAATACGGTCGCAAAATTTACCGCGCCGAAAGCGACCTTGATGTCCTACATCATCAAGGGAATTTTGAGTCGCCAGTTGCCGTGGGGGCTGGTACTGCTCGGAGTAATGATCACCATTGTGCTCGAGTTGAGCGGTGTGCCGTCGCTGGCCTTCGCGGTGGGCGTATACTTGCCGATCTCCACGTCGGCGCCGATCTTCGTCGGTGGCGCTGTGCGTTGGCTCGTCGATAAATATCTGCGCAAGAAGCCGGAGAATCGTGAGTTGTCGGAAGAGCAGATGGCTGCGGAGACCGACAAGAGCCCGGGCGTGTTGCTTGCTTCGGGTTACATCGCCGGCGCCACGCTCGCGGGCGTGCTTTATGCTTTCCTCAACTTGAAAGAAAGCATTGTGACGTGGCTCAAAGGCTTCGAGGACTGGGCCACGAACAGCAACGCCTTCTTCGAAGGGCCAAACTCCAACGTTCTCGGTCTGATTCCGTTCCTCGTGCTGACGGTCTTGCTTTATCTCGTCGGGCGCGAGTTGGTACTGAAACCGGCGCCGGCTCCGCGGCGAGAAGAGTGAGTTGATGAGTAAGCGAATTGTTGGTTTGGTTTTGCTGATCGCGTTGGCGGGTTCGGTCGTGTTGGCCCAGAACCCGCCTGCTCGGTCGCCAACGGAAACGACGCGCCTGTTTTATCAGATGCTGCGCGAGAAGAAGTTTCGCGAAGCGTTTGGGTTGTCGATTTATCGTCCGGCGATCGAGTCGTTGTCGCCGCAGGAGTTTGAAGAGCTGCGGCCCGACTTCGAGAAGATGGCGCTGGCCGTCAGCGAAAAGATTCCCGAGAAGATCGATGTTTCCGGCGAACAGATTAGCGGCGACGTGGCCACGGTTTTCGTAAAAGTGCTTGACCCGGATGGTAAGGAAAAAGTCGAACCGGCGACGCTGATCAAGGTCGACAACAACTGGATCATCGGCGACAAGGAAAACCTGGAGCTCGTCAAGAAAGCGGGCAAGCAGTTTTTCTTCGAGGCCCGCATCAACGCGCATCACGCCGACGTGCAGGACATGATGACGCGCATCTCGCTCGCGCAGGTCCTCTACAGCCAGAGTCACAACGGGCAGTTTGGTAACTCGGCTGAGTTAATCGCGGCGGGCGTCGTGCCGAAGGACATCGAAGGCGTGGAATCGACCGGCTACAAGTTCCAGATCAACCGCGCCGCGGACGGGAAATCGTGGTACGCGACTGCGGAACCGGCGCAGTATGGCCGCACCGGCCGCCTCTCCTTTTACCTCGACGCCACCGGCGTCCGCAGCGGCGACAACGGCGGCAAACCGTTAGTCGTGAAAACTAACTAGCCCTAAATTCAAGTGCTTTATCCACAGATTACACAGATTCTTTAAACCATCTGTGTAATCTGTGGATGGATTTATTTGTTGCGCCTCTGGTGTGACGTTCTCTAGAATGGCCTTGCGGCTGCCCCCCAATTGCCTCTCGGTTGGCCCATCCTCAATTTTTTAGTGGACCTAAAAGATGTCGGAGCTTCCTCGCAGAATCGTGGCCCATCTGCGCCGTTTCGTCGGCAACCGGCGGCGCTTTAAGCGTGTGCGCGCTCGGCTCGATTTCACGCTCAGCCTCTCCGATCCGCGCGTAAACACGAACGGTTCGCGCCGGCTGCCCACTCTGAACGGCCACACTTTCGACGTGAGTACGAGCGGCCTCGCGCTGATCGTTTCCGCGATCCGTATCGGCGAACATTACCTCGCGGGCTCAGACCGCCGCCTGTACTTGAAACTGCAACTGCCGAGTGGTTCAGTGGAGATGAAGGTTGCGCCCGTCCGATACGAGAGCCTCGACGAAGATCACGAAGAAACCGGCTATTTGATCGGCGCACGCATCGTGGAGATGGATGATTCAGACCGGGCAAGCTTCAACGACTACGTCAACAAGCTGTTGAGTCGTTCGCAAGCTACCTAAAACGCAACTCCCCAAACGCTTCGGGCACGTGGAAAGCCGGTTCGGGCGTGTGCGTAGGACGCCACGCTAGATACCGCTCGGGCGCTTCCGGTCCAACGCAACGAAAGAGGTTCACGAGCCACAGATCTCCGCGATTGGGTTTCGGAATTGACTCACTCCACGGAATTCCCCTCGCGATTCTTACGAGTGTTGATTCTATTTTCGCCGCAACCTGAAGCCCCGATCTATACTCCCAATCCGTCTCTCGCCCTTCAGGCGTCACCACAATCCCCAAGTCAACCCACTCACCCGTCGGCGCGGCATTGAATTCAAAGTAGCGCGCAGGCGTCGCCGGATTCGGCGCGACGAAGATCTCACACACATCGCGGTCCCACAGTCCAAGCGTCTTGCGATCCGTCTGCGGCTCGGCCGACACAACCAGCGGCTCGTGTTGATTGCAAACAAACTGCACGTGCAGCGCTTCATCCGACCAGCAGATGCGCACTTCAGCGTGTCGTTCAACCGGCGCCGGCGCACCCGACCACAGGTGCGCGATCGTGACCGGTTCGCACCGTTGCCACACCTCACTCTCGAAATCATCGACGCCAACCGGCGCGTCTATAAATTCTCCAAACATTTGTCGATCAACTTCTCCGGATCGTCGTCAGCAAACACGCGCGCCGTCGTCGAACGTTTGCCAAACTTCTGCAGCACATAACTCGACTCATCCGCGACGCCGCCCGTGCCCGTCAAACACCCGATGATCTTTCCCTCATCGTGCGCGATCGTGAACTCATTCAACGACCCCATCGCGCCCGCGACGAACAACACCACGTCGCACGAGCGCACCAACACCACGTTCCGTCCTTTCAAACCAAAACCCGTGTAGACGATCGCATCGCACGCATCGAGCGGCAGCTTGTAATGTTCGACATGCTCGAGCTGATTGCTCGCGGGCGAGACGCCGATGTGAAAACAACCCGCATCGTGCGCTGCTTTGCCCGCAACGTAAACGAGCCCTGTCGTCGCGCCGGTAAAGAGCACCACGTTGTGTTTGGCGATCGCGTGGGCCAACTGCGTCGCTTTTTCGACCAGCGCTTTGCCCGCGTCGAGCCGCGCGCTGTCAGGCGCGGCCGAGCCCATCACTCCGATTCTAGTTCGCATAATCTCAGCTTTCCGACATCACGGTCCCACCAGCGCTGCGTTAAAAACCACGTCAGCCCGGGCATGAGGAAGAAGATACCGATACCAATCGTAACCAGCCGCGGCGAAATCTGAAACCGATCAAGCAGCTCGCCGGTCGTGTAATTTGAGAAAGCCATCGTCAACGTGAGTAGCGCCAGCTCGGCGGCAAACACGCGCCCGCGAAAGTTGTCCGCGACGCCTCGTTGCAGCATCACCGTCGAGAAGACCCAGAGAATACTCCCGCCGCAATGTGCAACGCCGAGCACGACGAGCGCAAAGACAAAACTGGTTGCGCTGCCGAAAGCGACGTAGAACAAGCCCGCGATCAGAAACGAAATCCCAATCGCTGTTTGCATTCGTCGCTCACCTTCGCCGGAAAGCCGCCGCGCGACGATTGGTCCAACCGCTGTGCCGATACCACGCGCCGCAAAGAGAACGCCGATTCCAGTCGCGGCGCTCTTGCCGACGGGAAAGATGCGTTCGCCAAACACTGCGAGCAGCGTGAGTATGCCGCCGCCGAGTCCCCATGCAGGTTTGACGAGCAACAGCGCGAGCACGCGCGGCCGGTCCTTGACGTAGCGAATGCCTTCGATCGTTTCTGTAATGCCGAGCGCGCGGCCGAAACTCAGTTTCTGACGCTCGCGTTTGCGGCGTTTCTGCACGCGAATACTCGCGATCAAAGCAGCCGAGAGCAGATAGCTGGCGGCGTCGAGAATGAAAGCGACGTTGGTGCCGAACCAGCCGGTGATCAAGCCGCCGATCGCGGCGCCGATCGTGAGCATCGCCGACCACGTCACTGACGAGATCGCATTCGCGGCCACGAGCTCGCGATCGTCGACGATCGAAGGTATCGCCGCAGTTTTGGCCGGCTCGAAGAATGTCGAGAGCCCGAGCTGCAGCACGGTCAGCACGTAAACGATCCACAACTGATCGGCGCGGCGCACGAACAAAAATCCAAGCACGACCACAGCACGCAGCAGGTCCGAAACGATCATGATTCGCTGGCGGCTGAAACGATCCGCTACCACGCCCGACAGTGGTCCAAACAAAAAACTCGGCACGAAGCGCGCGACGAGCAACAGACCAATGTCGCGTCCCGAACCCGTCAGACTCAAAATGATCGTGTAGAGCGCAATCGTGTCGAACCAGTCGCCCATCTGGCTGACGACCTGGCCCAGCCACAGTTGCC
>DASXXL010000177.1:0-3372 GCA_036503085.1 Pyrinomonadaceae bacterium
GCGGTTCTCACGCAAGCGCAGTCGCAAGGTGTTTCTCAGTTGCTCGGCGCGGCGCAGAGTCTCGGCGCTTCGCTGTTCAACTCCACGGAATACACGGGCACTGCACACAGCAACGAAGCGTATGTTACGGACCTGTACGAGGGCTACTTACAGCGCGCGCCGGATCAAAGCGGGTTCACGAATTGGGTGAATACGCTGACGGGAGGCGCGTCACGCGCGGCGGTGCGGCAGGGTTTTGCCGATAGTACTGAGTTTCACGACGAGGTTGTCGCCCTCTGTTGGACCACAGTCAGCAGCGGCGGCCTTCGTTATGTCTTCTCCGATCTGCTGGGTTCTGCTCGCGCGCTGATGAACAACAGCGCTGTTAATTCGAGCACCGTGGTTGCTCGTCACGATTATCTGCCGTACGGCGAAGAGATCTGGGCGGGCAGCGGCTTGCGCTCTGCCACTCAGGGCTTTGGCGCGGTTGACAATAGCAGCCGCCGCTATGCGCTGACCGATCGTGACAACACAACCGGGTTGGACCACACAGACTGGCGCGAGTACGACAATTTTGCGGGCCGGTTTACCACGCCGGATCCTTACGGCGGTAGCGGGACGACTGACAACCCGCAGTCGTTCAACCGCTACACTTACGCGATGAACGATCCGGTGAATGGAGTCGATCCGACCGGACTCACGACCTGTTTTGGTTATTTCGTGATTCTTTATCGCATCGAGGACGGAAAAATTGTCGACTCCGAGGTGCTCGGATTTATCCCGGTCTTCTGTTGGGCAGACGGACCGGTCGGCGGCGCCGGCGGAGGACGGCCGGGCGGCGGTAACCCCAGCGGTCCGAAACCCGCTGGGCAGCAGAACAATCACGCGCAGAAGAAGTCCGATTGCAAGCAGTTCGTGGACGACCTGATTGATGAAGCCATGTTTGATGGTATCCTCGGCCGTTTAGCTGTAGGAAGAGTTCTTGGCGGCGGCGTGATGCTCACCAACAAGTTGACGGATTTTTACCGCAATGCACCGACCACCGGGTTCAAGCAAAAGTATATCGATCATCAAGGCGGCTACGCGTACGCGCATATCCAGGGAATGGCGGGCGCGCAGCTTATCGGCAATCAGCCGCTGTTGCCGGGAGGTACTCAGACCGGATTGGACCGCGCCCAGCAGCAGTGGGACGAAGATAGAACCCAGTTGGCCGACGCAAGAGCTCACAACCAGCAGGATCTCATTGCCGAAAAGAATTCGGAACTGAATGATGACCAGGCAGGGCTGGACGTGGGGGACATACTTGGCAGTTATATTGACGGCAAGACGTCGCGAGAAAATGCCAGGGATCAAATCTTCAAGATGCTATGCGACTTCTAAAAAGTCGGCTGAGTACATGGCCGGCGTTACTGTTGTTCTCACTGATCTGTTTGCCGGCCTGTGGTCCGGCCGCGGCGTTCAAGATCGACACTGCCTCGCCCGGCGGCCAGTATCATCTCAAGCTCGAGGGACGAGGCGAACCGCCGAATGCCAGGATTGGAGAATTACAACGGCAGGTTGTCACACTCGAAAGCGAGAAAGGTTCTCAAGTCGTCGCGACAGACAATCGCTTCTTTGTGGAAGACTCAGGTGACTTCTTTCTGCAGCGGTATCCCGCTTACGAGTGGGTAAACGACTCGATCTTGCGGCTCGGCGATCGCTCGCCCAAAGATCGCTTCCAGGACCGGCTGATCGTTACGAATCGAAGAGACCAGCCATTCGACCTGGTGATTCTTCGTTATGGAAAATACGAGATGTTTTTTATCTACGATCTCGGTCCCGGCAAACAGTTGGAATTGAACGCTGCGCCACAGCTAGCCACCGGCCTACCCGCAACAGACGCTTTTTACCAGGCGTATAGCAACGGCCTCGTGTTGACCTCCAACACTGTGAAAGCGCCGCCTCGAAGCCAAGATGAGCCCGGCCCAGTGAGCGTTCCTGTCGACATCGGTGGCCTTGATATTCCTCAAAAGCAGGGGCGCAGATCGCCGATGTAAAACGGCCCCGCAGCGGGCAGGCCATTGCGAATCTGTTCGGTCGTGAAGCGCCGCGTTGGGATTAGATCGTAGGGAAGCGGCGTCACTGGCGTTGCCGGTTCAGCCACGCCCTCCGCGAGGATTTGCACCTGGGCCAGCGAGACCAGCGGCACTTTCATCGTCAGCTCAAACACGTGCGCCATCAGCCGGTGACACCAAAGCGGCAGCGGAAACATCACCGGCTGCTTGCCGACGACTTCCGCCACCCGCCGCACCGCTTCGTGCAGATAAATCTCTTCCGGCCCGAGCAGCGCGATCGTCTGTCGCTTCAAACGCCGATCGATCAACGCGGCGCGCAGCACCTGCACGAGATCTTCAATCGCCAACGGTCGCACCGTCTGCTCTTTCAATCCGACAAGCGCGAAGATCGGAAACGTGTGAAACGCATGACTCAAATGATCGAGCATGTGATCGCCGCGACCGTAGACGACGCCGGCTTTGACGATCGTGTAGTCCAGGCCTGACTCGCGCACGATCTCTTCCGCCGCCCACTTCGACTCGTGGTACGCAGAACCGCACTCGGGCCGCGCGCGCAGAAAACTCATCAGTACGATCTTCTCGACTCCTGCGCGCCGCGCAGCTTCGACGACGTTGCGCGTCGCTGCGACGTGAACGCGCGCGAAAGTTTGCTCGCCGAGTTCGCGATTGATGCCCGCGCAGTGCGCCACTGCCTTACAACCTGCGAACACCTGCGCTAGTTGGTCCACGTCATCGAGCGACGCTGAAACGATCTCTTCATTCGCGCGCGCTCGTCTGCCGAGCCGCACGACTTCATGTCCTTCGCTATCCAGCCGTGTAGCCAGGTGACTGCCGACAAAACCCGTTGCACCCGTAATTGCGACTCTCATGATCTTGCTCCTAGTCAATCAGGTAGTAGCGCATTTCCTCACCAAGCATTGACAGTGCTCGGTACGTTTGGCGCCAGCGGGTCAAAAGAAACATGGACCAGAGCGCCAGATAAGCCCAAAGAACATACCAACCGAATTCAAGTTGCTGCCGTTGAAATTCTGCGAGCAGTATCACCACCGGTGCATTGATAAGCAGCGCTGACATGGCGAGCAGCCACAGCTTCATGTTGCTGAAGACGACCAACAGGCTCAGCGTGAGGTGGATCGTTATCAGAGCTATCCACCTCGATTCGCGGGAGTCGGGACCTTGCATGACTGAAAGGAATATAAGACCGAAGAACAAGAACAGAAGCAATATTCCCGATCGCAGAACGATGCTTGTTAAGCCCGCCAGCACCGCCGACTTTCGACCAACGGTTCCGGTGGCGCGAACCAGTGCTTGCCACGGTTGCAGACGTGAACCGATAAGC
>DASXXL010000178.1:0-1775 GCA_036503085.1 Pyrinomonadaceae bacterium
CACGCGGCGCAAGAAACGCACGGCGCCTTCGATTCCCGACTCGGACCAGCGCAACTCGTTCTCCGCCGGCGCTGCAAACAACACGAACAAGCGAGTCGCGTCCGCCCCAAACGCCTGGATCATCTCGTCAGGATCAACGCCGTTGCCGAGACTCTTCGACATCGCGTTCCATTCGTCGGTGCCTTCGACGCGATTGGTCACCATGCCCTGCGTCAACAACCGCTTCACCGGCTCGTCGAAATCAACCAGGCCGAGGTCGCGCATGAACTTGGTCCAGAAGCGCGTGTAGATCAAATGCATCACGGCGTGTGAATCGCCGCCGATGTACTGGTCCACCGGCGTCCAACGGTGCGCGAGGTTAGTGTCGAACGGCGCCGTGTCGTTGTGTGGATCGAGATAACGGAAGAAGTACCACGACGAATCCACAAACGTGTCCATCGTGTCCGTTTCGCGTCGTGCCGGCGCATCGCAGTTCGGACACGTCGTGTTGACGAAGTCGGGAACGCCCGCGAGCGGCGACTCGCCGGTTCCCGTGAACGAAGCTGTCGCCGGCAGTACGACCGGCAACTGCTCGTAAGGCACCGGCACCATGCCGCAGTTTGGACAGTAGATGACGGGCACCGGCGCGCCCCAGAAACGTTGTCGCGAGATGCCCCAATCGCGAATGCGATACGTGACCGCGGCTTCACCGAAGCCATGCTCCTTCGCATACGCCGACATCTCAGCGATCGCAACCTCAGACAATTTGCCGCCCCACTCACCACTGTTAATCAACACGCCGTAATCGGTGAACGACTGTCGCATCTCCGCCGACGCATCGCCAGCAGTTGTCGGCGCTGGTTCGGCCTTGCTTTGCTCGTGACTAGCAGGCCCAATCACCTGACGAATCGGCAACGAATACTTATGGGCAAACTCAAAATCGCGTTCGTCATGCGCGGGCACACTCATCACCGCGCCCGTGCCGTATTCCATCAGCACGTAGTTCGCGACCCAGACCGGCATCGTTTCACCGCTGAATGGATTGAGTGCGAGCACGCCGGTATTGAGTCCTTGCTTTTCCTCATCCGCTTCATCGCCTCGTGCTGCTCGTTCCTGTCTCACCTTTGCCGTGAACGCATCGACATCCGCCTTCAACGCCGAACCGGCGAGGATCTCATTCAACAGCGGATGCTCGGGCGACAACACAAGCGCGGTCGCACCGTAGATCGTGTCGATGCGCGTCGTGAACACACGAATCTTTTTCTCGCTGTCTTTAACTTGAAACTCGACGAACGCGCCCTCACTGCGACCGACCCAATCGCTCTGTCGTTTCAAAACTTTTTCGGGCCAGCCCGCTTCGATTTGCTTGATATCGCGAACGAGTTGCTCGGCGTAGTCAGTGATGCGCAGGAACCATTGTTCGAGATCGCGTTTCTCGACCGGCGTTCCGCAGCGCCAACACACGCCGCCCGACGACTGTTCGTTTGACAGCACCGTCTCTTCTTTCGGGCACCAGTTGACCTGCGAGACTCGCTTGTAAGCCAAACCGCGCTCGAGCATTTTTAGGAAGAACCACTGGTCCCACTTGTAGTAATCGGGCCGGTGCGCCGCGATTTCACGCGACCAGTCGTAACTGATGCCGAGACGCTGCAACTGCCCGCGCATGTGCGCGATGTTTTCTTCCGTCCAATCGCGGGGGTTCACGCCGCGTTTGATGGCTGCTTGTTCGGCCGGCTGGCCGAAACTGTCCCACCCGATTGGATGCAGGACGTTGAAACCCTGCAGCCGTTTGAACC
>DASXXL010000179.1:0-2446 GCA_036503085.1 Pyrinomonadaceae bacterium
CACGACTTCGCTGAGCGTTCGTCGGAGCACTGCGATATCGAGCGAGCCTGATAGACGAGCCGCCAACGGCACGTTGTAAGCAGTGCCGCCGGGATCTAATTGATCCGTCAGCCATAGTCCCTGTTGCGCGAAAGAGAGTGGCAACGGCCGGCGACGCGAGACACGTTTGATCGGCAATTCCTGTGCGCCGCTCAGGGCCGCTGCAGTGGGTTCGATGATCTCGGCCAGCTCGGCCACCGTCGCCGAGATGAAGAAAGTACGCAACGGCAGTTCTACTTCGAACTGTTCGCGAATACGTGAGACGAGTTGCGTCGCGAGCAGTGAGTGTCCGCCGAGTTCGAAGAAGTTGTCGAAGACGCCGACCTCTTCCACCTTGAGCACGCGCTTGAAAATGTCGACCAGCGTTTGCTCGGTTGCGGTGCGTGGCCCAACGTAGTTTTCTGATCCCAACACCGTGTCTGGAGCGGGCAGCGCTTGCCGGTCTATCTTCCCAACCCTCGTCAGCGGCAGAGAATCCAGCACTACGATGAACTGCGGCGCCATGTAGTCAGGCAGCTTCTCCTTTAAATAGCCGCGCAACTCAGCGGCTTCCACTTCGCCCGTCACGTACGCCACTAGCTGCTTGTTTCCCGGCTCCGGCTCTCTTACCACCGCGACCGCCTGGCGCACCTGTGGGTGCTGCGTCAATACCGTTTCGATCTCGCCCAACTCGATGCGGAAGCCACGCACCTTCACCTGCGCGTCGCGCCGGCCGACAAACTCGAGCTCGCCGTCCGCGTGATACCGCACCACGTCTCCCGTGCGATAGAGCCGCTCACCGGCATGGCGCGCATACGGATTCGGCACGAACCGTTGCGCCGTCAACTCGGGTCGGTTCAGGTAACCGCGCGCCAGACCGTCGCCGCCGTGGTACAACTCGCCATTCACGCCGATCGGCGATAACTCCAACCACTCGTCCAAAACGTAAACTTCCGTGTTGGCTATCGCGCGTCCGATCGACACCGTTGACGCGTCGGTCGCCAACTCCGTCACCATCTTCCACGTCGAGAACACGGTGACTTCCGTTGGTCCATACATGTGTAACAGCCGCTCCGGCGATCCAGCGTCCAACACTGCTCGCACCCGGCGCGGGTCTACCGTCTCACCGCCGAACAACACCGCGCGCAGCGGCGCGAATGCGTGCGCGTCGACCTGGGCCATGTGGTGAAACAACGCCGCCGTTAGATACAGCACACCGATTTCTCGCCACGTGATCGCAGCCGCGAGCTTTTCGCCCCCTAGCACGGTCTCTTTATCGAGCACCACCGAAGTCGCGCCGTTCAGCAACGCTGCCCAAACTTCAAACGTCGAGGCGTCGAAAGCAGTGTTGGCCGCCTGGGCCACGCGATCCGCGGGCGTCACCTGGATGTAATCGGTGTTCAGCACCGTGCGCAGCACCGCGCGATGGTCCACCTCCACGCCTTTCGGTGTGCCGGTCGAGCCTGACGTGTAGATCACGTACGCGAGGTTGTCGGCAGCCACACCGCTCTCCGGCTCTGCTTCACTCTCGGCGCCGATCTCGACGGCTGCGGCGGTGAGATCGATAACGCGAACACCGGTCTCGGCAAACGCAGACGGTTCTTTCGCCAGCACGACGCGTAACTGCGCGTCTTCGATCATGAACCGCAAACGATCGAGCGGATAATCACGGTCCAGCGGCACGTAAGCGCCACCGGCTTTCAACACTCCTAACAATGCAATCACGAGCTCCAACGAGCGATCGATGCTCAATCCCACTCGCACTTCTGGTCCGACTCCGAACCGTCGCAGGTGGTGAGCCAACTGGTTAGCACGCCGGTTCAGTTCCGTGTAAGTCAACCGCTCATCGTCATGCTCAACTGCAATTTTCGCCGGCGTGCGCGCCGCCTGCTCCGCGAATAACTCGGCGATCGTCGCATCACGCGGATAAGCAACAGCCGTTTCGTTCCACGCGAGTAATTGCCGCCGCTCCGCCTCCGTCAACAGCGGCAACATCGCCAACGATCGCTCCGGTTCCGCGACTGCCGCCTCCAACAACCCGCGCCAATGCTCGAACATGCGCGTGACAGTCGGCTCTTCGAACAGATCGGTGTTGTACTCGCACCAGACCAGCAGTCCCGTCTCAGACTCCATCGTCGTGAGCGTCAGGTCAAACTTGGTCGTTTCCAGTTCGCCCGCGAGTGGCTCAAGCTTCAGTCCCGGCAATTCCAGATGGCCGAGCGGCGCGTTCTGCATCTCAAACAACACTTGGAATAACGGCGAGCGGCTCAAGTTGCGCTCCGGCTGCAACTCCTCCACTACTCGCTCGAACGGCACATCCTGGTGCGCGTACGCTCCCAAGCAAACTTCGCGCACCTGCTGAAGCTGTTCGCGAAAACTCGCGGTCGCATTCATCTGCGTGCGCAGCACGAGCGTGTTCACAAAGAAC
>DASXXL010000180.1:0-6707 GCA_036503085.1 Pyrinomonadaceae bacterium
GGAAGTTGTAAGATTCTTCTCCGCTTGCCCGAGCAGGCGTACACGTGACCGCAGCCGAAACCGAGACATCGCAAACGACAGACTATGAGTTGGCCCAGAAAGCTGCCCTGGGTGAAATGGGCGCTTTCGAGCAGCTATATCAGCGTCATAATCGCCGCGTCTACTCGCTTTGCCTGCGCATGACCGGAAACGTCTCGGAGGCTGAAGACCTCGCACAGGAGGTCTTCATACAGCTCTTTCGAAAAATCGGCAGTTTTCGGGGAGAGTCCGCTTTTACGACCTGGCTCCACCGGCTCACGGTTAATCAGGTGCTGATGCACTTCCGCAAACGCGGAGTGCGCATGGAGCAGACGACCGAGGACGGCGAAACGCCCGTCCAAATCGTAAAGGGCACGGAAAACCCTAACTCAATGCCCGTTGTCGACCGGATCGCGCTGGACAAAGCCATCGCCCAACTGCCGCCTGGTTACCGCACGGTGTTTACGCTCCATGACATCGAAGGGCACGAACACGAGGAAATTGCGAAAATGCTCGGGTGCTCGGTCGGCACCTCGAAGTCGCAATTACACAAGGCGCGGATGAAATTGCGCTCACTTTTGAGGCAACAGAAAGCCAGCGAATAGCCTCGAAGGGAAGAGCACAGCGTTTCGGTTAAGCCAAACGCGAGGTTTTACGCAGTCTTCCCTTGATTGATGACAACCGAAATCGGTTCTGTCAAAACAGAGTTTTCATAGGTTTGTGTCTACCAGTGTGACAGAACGAAGGTGGTAAGCAATGAACTGCGAGCAGTGTCAGGAACTCATTCATGACTTAGTCGATGGCCAGATCAGCCAGCGCGATGAGTTCACTCTAAATACGCACCTCCGGGAATGCCTGGACTGCGACAGCGTCAGACAGGATCTGGCGTCGATCGTTACCTTCTGCCAAACTCATCGCGGCGAATACGCAGCGCCGCCAAACGAACAGGCACTGTGGCTGCGCATCCGCAACGTAATCGAAGCCGAAAACGGCGCGCGGAAGCCGGTAAGGAAGGAATCAAACGCTCCGTCGTTCGTCAGTCGCTGGCTCAATCACACGTGGCAGCTTTCTTTGCCGCAACTCGCGGCGTCGACCGCGGCGATTGTCCTCCTGGTTTCGCTGGCGACCGTCGTCGGCGTGCGACGCTGGGGCACTGAAGGCGTGCGTACCGCGCCCGCGCCGCAATTGGAAGCGTCCAACACCAGCGTTAACGATCGCGTTTTCCAACGCACTCAGGCGATCAACTACTGGAACCAGCGAATAGAGTTGAACAAGGCGCGCTGGAGCCCCGAGATGCGCGCGACGTTCGACCGCAATATGCGCGTGATTGACGAAGCGGTGACCAACTCGCTCAACGAACTGAATCGCAATCCTCACGATGAGGTGTCCGAGCAGATGCTCAATGAGTCGTTGAACGACAAGCTGGCGTTGCTGAAAGAGTTCTCCGATTTATAAGCCTGAACCGTCTTGAACCGTAACCGCCCCACATTGATGAGCACTAAAGTCATGACTCGGCGCTCGCCAGTTCGCGCCAGTCTCTTTGCAGTTGGCGCTTTACTCACGCTGGTCTCACTCTCCGCCACCTTCGCGGTAAACGCTCAACAGCAAATCACAAAACACTATCCCGGCGGCAAGAACCTCCGCGTCGAGCTGCGTAACATCTCCGGCACGATCGTCGTCGAGTCGTGGAACAAGAATGAGATTCGTCTTTCCGCCACGATCGAATCGAAGAACGCCCACGTCGAGCCCCGGCAAGTCAACGATTGCCTGATGGTCGACGTGATGGGCGACAATCGCGGCCGCGGCGACATCGGCGATATCAATTTCAAAGTTCAGGTACCTCCGAATTCTTCGGTCGACGTGGAAACACGCCGCGGCAATATCAGTGTGGCAAACGTTCGCAGCGGTCTCGTCCGTGCATACGTCTCTTCTGAAGGCGACATCACGCTGACGAACATCTCCGCAACGCACGTCGTGGCGCAAAACGTCATCGGCGACATCTTCTTCGACGGCGAGTTTTCCAGCGGCGGCACTTACGAGTTTAAGTCGACCAAGGGCAACATCACCATTCGCATTCCCGGCGACTCGGCGTTTCGCTTAGTCGCGGCGTCGCCGACAAAACAGATCAAGCTCAACGATTTCTGGAACAACGGTTTCAAAACGCAGGACGGCCGTAAATACGTCGGCGACGTCGGCGATGGTCGCTCGTCTGTTTCGGTCACGAATTTCAGTGGTTCGATCACTTTCTTGCGGAAGTAATTCCGCAGTTGTAATGGCAAGCCCGGATGCGGACGCTGTATCAGCAGCGTCCGTTTTTTATTTGCAAATTTATTTTGTATTCCACCAAAGGACGCTTACTATTGGGCGGCCCGCTTATGCACACTTCAGTTTTCAGCCTGCTATTGACGCTCGCTAGTCTTTTGCCGACGCCGCTGTCGTTGATACAAACGACTAAGCAGCAGGCGCGGCAACTGCCTGTTCAACTCTTAACACGCACGACTCGCCGCCACGAGTCAGCCCGCTTTTCTTACGGCGGCACAGTCACCCTGATCGGCGCACCGCGCGGCGCGGTAACCGTCGAAGGCTGGAACCGCAGCGAAGTTGAACTCACTGCGGACATCGAGTGGAAAGACGAAACCGAAGCAGACTTGGACCAGCTCGCGAAGATCAATAATTTCGTCTTCGACGTAGATCTGAATCACATCAGCATTCTCACCGTCGGCACGCACGATCGCGCGTTCATGAAAAGGACGGCGAAGAACTTTCCGAAGAAGCTGCTAAATCTGCCGTGGAAGATCGACTATCGTCTGCGCGTGCCGGTCAACACCGATCTCGAGATCACCGCCGGTTATGGACCAGTCACGCTTTCGGGCGTCGAAGGCGCGCTGCGTCTCAGCGCGACGGAAAGTGAAACCGCGCTGACGCTGACGGGCGGAGTTGTTTCCGCGACGATCACCGCCGGTAA
Organism: Pyrinomonadaceae bacterium; assembly: GCA_036503085.1. Taxonomy (GTDB): domain Bacteria; phylum Acidobacteriota; class Blastocatellia; order Pyrinomonadales; family Pyrinomonadaceae; genus PSRF01. The sequence continues at coordinate 2,984 of DASXXL010000180.1, forward strand.
CGTGCTGTTTGCGATTCCGGCGCGTAGTTGGCGTGGCGGCGGCGCTGACATTCGTGTCGCAACCGGAAGTCTCAACGTTGAACTGCCCGCAGGATTCAGCGGAGACATCGACGCGGAGATCTTGCGCACCGGAAAAATCGTCAACACCTACGAAGGACTCGACGCGCGCGAGAAGCCTGGTATCACCGAACGCACCGTACGCGCGCGGGCCGGCGCGGGCGGCGCATTTTTCAAATTCACTGTCGGAGACGGAACGGTGAACATCAAGAGGAGTGAGGGGCAATGAGCATAAAGTCGGATCGCTGGATACGAATGATGGCCACCGAGTACGGCATGATCGAGCCTTACGAACCGGGACAGGTGAAGGAAGTCGAAGGCAAACGCATCGTCTCCTACGGCACTTCGAGTTACGGCTACGACATTCGCTGCGCGGACGAGTTCAAGCTCTTCACCAACATCAACAGCACCATCGTCGATCCGAAACAGTTTGACGACGGTAACTTCGTAAATATCAAAGGTGACGCCGTCATTATTCCACCAAACAGTTTCGCACTCGCGCGCACCGTCGAATACTTTCGCATCCCGCGCAACGTGTTGACGATCTGTCTGGGCAAGAGCACGTACGCGCGCTGCGGCATCCTCGTTAACGGCACACCGTTCGAACCGGAATGGGAAGGTTACGTCACGCTCGAGTTTTCCAACACGACTCCGCTGCCGGCAAAGATCTACGCGAATGAAGGCGTCGCGCAAGTCGTATTCTTCGAATCGGACGAGGTCTGCGAAACCTCATACAAAGATCGCGGCGGCAAGTACCAGGGCCAGCGCGGTGTCACACTGCCGAAGATGTAAGCCACAGTAAACGCGCTTATGACAACTCCCCTCGACGTTCTTCGTTTCAAACAACTCGACGACAGAGCGACTCTCCCGACGCGTGGCAGTGCGTTCAGCGCCGGTCTCGACATCTGTTCGATTGAAGATCTCGTCATTGGACCACGTGAAAGGGCGATCGCTCGCACCGGCCTCGCGATGGCGATACCGCACGGGTTCTATGGACGCGTTGCGCCTCGATCGGGGCTCGCCGCAAAGCAGGGATTGGACGTGCTCGCCGGAGTGATCGATTCCGATTATCGCGGTGAGCTTTGTTGCGTGCTCTACAACACCAGTGACACCGCGATCGTCCTGCCTGCCGGCCGCAAGATCTGTCAACTCATTATCGAAAAAATCATCACGCCCAAAGCCGTTTGGACGAACGATCTCGACGAGACCGCACGCGGCGCCGGCGGCTTCGGCTCCACCGGATAGTTTCAATCTCCACCCCAAAACGTTGAGCGCTTTGCCCAAACTTGTCGGCGATTAAGTCAGCGGACGTACGGTTTTCACCCTCGTTTGTTCCTTCCTGTTCGCGAAAAAGTCACTAACGTAAAGACCTCCGCGCTGGCACGTCTTTTGAAGTGCATCACGGAAGCTAAGGAGGAGAAGAGGGATGAAAACCGTTTCAAAAACAGTATTAAGAGGCATTCTGGTGACGATTGTACTTACCGGACTGACCGCCACCGGCATGGCGCAGTTCGGTAACCAGTCCGACGCGAGAGACGTCGTCAGGCGTATTCAAACGCGCATCGACTCCCTACAGCGAGACGTCCAAAATGCCTCCGACCGCAACAACTACAATCTCAACGATCTAAACCGATTGATTCTGGATTTCGAAAGCGCCACTAACCAACTCGACCGACGCCTGAACTCCGGTCGCGCTAACTCCGGCGACGCGCGCCCGGTTCTCGATCGTGCGGCGCTGATCGACCGCTTCTTCCAGAACAATCGCATCGGCTCCGGATCGCAGCGTGACTGGCAAGCGATTCGATCCGATCTCGATCAACTGGCCGGCTACTTCAATCTGAGTACGAATTGGGGCACGGGAACAAGCACCGGCAGCTACGGTGACAACAACTACAACCTCAACGACGCGCAGATGCGCCAGTTGGTCTATCAGCTCAACAACCGCACTACGACGTTCAGCCGCACGTTGCGCAACGATCTCAATCGCAATAACGGCCGCTATTCCGCCGACGAGATTCGCACGCACTTGAGCCAGTTTGAATCTGCTTTGGTCCAACTGCGGAATCGTGTGAACAGCCGGCAGTCTTCGCAGTCAGACGCCCGCGAAGTGCTCGAGCATGCGGCTTACCTAAACCGCTACGTCACGGACCGGCAGTTCTCGTATCAGACACAGAACAACTGGAACGTGCTGCGGCAGGATCTCGATCGCCTGGCGAGTGCTTATAACGTCGCGTGGAACTGGTCCAATCTGCCGTCCAATGACAATTACCCGGGCAACTACAACGGCGGCACCCGACGCGATTTGACTGGAACTTTCCGTCTGAACACGAGCCGCGGCGACGATGCTCGTGCAGCAGTTGATGCAGCGACGAGGAATCTCTCGGCCGCAGAGCGTCAGCGTGTTTATGACATGTTGCTGAGACGTTTGGATCCGCCGCAGATGCTCGCGCTGGATCGTCGTGGAACTTCCATAACCATTGCTTCAACACGCGCGCAGCAGATCAACTTTGTGGCCGACGGCCGCGAACAGGTTGAGACGACGCCAAGCGGTCGCCAAGTGCGAGTCAGGGCGCAGTTCCAGGGCGACACGTTGACGATCACCAGAACCGGCGAACGTGCGAACGATTTCACGGTCACGTTCGATCCGGTCGAGAACGGCCGCGCGTTACTCGTGACGCGCACGCTATACAGCGAACGGATGAATCAACCGGTCACGGTACGGACTTACTACGATCGCACTTCCGATGTGGCGGAGCTAAACATCTACGACACCAATCGTGAAGGCAACGTGGGTGGTCCAGTCGCCACCGGCAGCTTCGTGATTCCGGACGGCACGGAAATCGTAGCCGTTTTGAACAACGATCTATCGACGCAGAACGTGCAGCAGAACGATCGCTTCACGATGACGGTTCGTTCGCCGGGCCAGTTTGAAGGCGCGACGATCGAAGGTTATGTGACCAATGTCGAGCGTAGCGGACGAATCAGCGGACGCTCGCAGGTGACGTTGGACTTCGACACCATTCGTTTACGCAACGGCCAAAGTTATCGCTTCGCCGGCATTCTCGAATCCGTGCGCACGCCGAGCGGCGACGTGGTGCGGGTCGATAATGAAGGCGCGGTGCGTGATAGCGACCAGACCAAACAGACGGTAACGCGCACGGCGATCGGTACCGCTGTCGGCGCCCTTATCGGCGCGATTGCAGGCGGTGGCAAAGGCGCAGCAATCGGTGCGGTAATCGGCGCCGGAGCGGGTGCTGGTTCGGTTTACGTTCAGGGTCGAAACGATCTTGATCTGCCGAGCGGAACAGAGGTCACCGTGAGAGCGACTGGTCCAAGAGCAGGGTAAACAGTGCAATCCACAGATTACGCAGATTCGTTCTGTATAATCTGTGGCTGGTTTTAGTTAATCGTAACGCTGGCGGTCTGCGGCAAACGTTCGACCGTCAGCGTTAACTTTTGCGCCGAAGCCACGGCCTGCTTGTCCGGAGATTGGAAGAACAGAAATCCCTGGCGGCGTGTTTCGCCGGAGGCGAGCGGGGTCTTGAGATCGAAGGCGTAAGCGCCAAACTCCTGCTCGAACTGTTTGCGCGAGTTTGGATTGTAAAGCGTAATGCCGTTGGCCTTCATGATCCGCGACACGGCGCTCTTCGGCGGCAGTAGTTTCCAT
>DASXXL010000181.1:0-4654 GCA_036503085.1 Pyrinomonadaceae bacterium
GACACTCCCAACGGCGGCAACCCGCTCGTCACCGACGTTCATATTCCCGCGTTGAACTGGATTCGTTTGACGCGCCCGCAAACACGCATCATTCCGATGGTGCAGAACATGGTCGACGAGCAGTGGCAACACGATCTGCTCGCGCGCTCGATCGCCGACGAACCGCACCGGCAAACGCTCATCAACTCGCTGATGAGCTTTGTGCAGGACAACAAGTTTGCCGGCATCTGTGTCGATTTCGAGGAGCCGCCGGTTTCTTCGCAGGCCAACCTGCTCACGTTCATGCAGGAACTGCACACCGCGTTTGCCGCGAAGAACCTGCTGGTCGTGCAGGCCGTGCCGTTTGCCGATCCGGATTGGAACTACAAAGCTTACGCGGCCGCCACTGACTACCTGATGTTGATGGCTTACGATCAGCACTGGAGCAGCAGCGACGCCGGGCCGGTCGCCGCGCAGGACTGGTTCGAACAACAGCTCATCGCCCAGATGAAGAACCTCGATGCGTCGAAGACGATCATCGCGCTCGGCAACTACGGCTACAACTGGAGCGACGCCAGCAACACGGCCGACGAAGTTACGTTCCAGGAAGCGTTGATTACGGCGCAGGAGTCGAAGGTCGATCCCACTTTCGATCCCACGACACGCAATCCCTACTTCGAATACGACGAAGACGATAACTCGCATCACAAAGTCTGGTTTCTCGACGCGGTCACGGCTTACAACGAGATGCGTGCGGCGAGCGGCTATAAGCCCGCCGGCTTCGCCATCTGGCGACTCGGTTCGGAAGACCCATCCGTTTGGACCATCCTCGGGGAAAACGGAAACACTTCACCCGACACGTTGCGCTCGATCAATTACGGTTACGAGGTCGACTTCGAAGGCAACGGCGAAGTGCTGAAGGTGATGTCGCGGCCGCAGAAAGGCGCGCGCGATCTACAAGTCGATCAACCGAGCGGCTACATCAAGTCAGAACAGTTTACGGCGTTGCCGACTTCTTACGTTGTCCAGCGCACCGGCGACCGTCCGGGTCTGATCGCGCTCACTTTCGACGATGGACCAGATCCGCGTTGGACGCCGGCCATTCTCGACATTCTGAAACGAGAGCAGGTGCCGGCCACGTTTTTCATCATCGGCAAGAACGGCCAGGCGTATCCCGACCTCGTGCGCCGCATCGCCGATGAAGGTCACGAGATTGGAAACCACTCGTACACACATCCCAACCTCGGTGAAATCCCGTTATCTCTCGTTGAGCTGGAGTTGAATGCGACGCAACGTTTGATCGAATCGGAAACCGGCCGTTCGACGGTGCTGCTTCGTCCGCCTTACTTCGGCGACGCTGAAGCGGACAAGCCGCAGGAAGTAGAACCTGCGCTCGTGGCGCAGAAACTCGGCTATCTCATCGTGGGAGTGCGAATCGATCCCGACGACTGGAAACTCCCGGTCACGGCGGATCAGATCGTGAATCGCACGATCGAGCGCGCGACGGACACGAACCCGGAAACACGCGGCGAAGTGATCCTACTTCATGACTCGGGCGGCGATCGTTCGGCGACGATCGAAGCGTTGCCGCGTGTGATTCACGAGTTACGAGCGCGTGGTTTTAAATTCGTTCCCGTCTCCGATCTCGCCGGGCTTTCGCGCGATCAGGTGATGCCGCAGATTCCGGGGAACCAGCGAGTGTTCACGCGCGCCGATGCGATCGCCTTCTTCTTCCTTTCGACTGGCGGCTGGACCATGCAATGGCTTTTCCTCATCGGCATCGTACTTGGGTTGGCGCGCTTGTTCTTTGTCGGCTCGCTGGCATTTGCGCAGTGGCTGAGGTCGCGGCGGCGCGAACGACTGCACGCGGGCAGCGACTACAGCCCATTTGTTTCGATCATCGTGCCTGCTTACAACGAAGAACTCGTCATCAGCAACACGATTCGCAGTCTGCTCGCTTCGGAGTACACGAATTACGAAATCATCGTTGTTGACGACGGCTCACAGGACAATACGAGCAAAGTCGTGCGCGATGAATTTGGCGCCGACGAACGAGTCAAACTGTTGACGGAGCCGAACGGCGGCAAGGCTACCGCGCTCAACACCGGTTTGCGCTACGCTCGCGGCGAAGTGGTTATCGCGCTCGACGCGGACACGGTTTTCACGCCGCAAACTGTTGGCGCGCTGGCCCATCGTTTTTACGACAAACAGTTTGGCGCGATCGCGGGGAATGCAAAGGTCGGCAACCGTGTCAATCTCGTGACGCGTTGGCAGGCACTCGAATACATCACGTCGCAGAACATGGACCGCCGCGCGTTTGCGAGCCTGAATTGCATCACGGTCGTGCCCGGCGCTGTTGGCGCGTGGCGCAAGGATCTGCTGGTCGAAGCCGGTGGTTTCCCTGCAGACACGCTCGCCGAAGATCAGGATCTGACGCTGCAAATTCGCCGGCTCGGTTACAAGATCGGTTACGAAGAAAATGCGATTGCGTGGACCGAGGCCCCGCATAATCTAAGCTCGCTCGCGAAGCAACGCTTTCGCTGGTCGTACGGCACGTTGCAGTGCATGTGGAAACATCAGGACGCGCTGTTTCGTCCGCGCTTCGGCACGCTGGGCTTCATCGCGATGCCTAATGTGTGGATCTTTCAGATCCTCTTTCCGTTGATCTCGCCGGTGATGGATCTCATTCTGCTCTACACGTTGATCTCGAGCGGGATCGATCGTTGGCAGCAAGGATCCGCTTACACGTCCACCAACCTGCAACAAGTGCTTTTTTACTACGCGCTGTTTCTCGCGATCGATTGGGTGACGGCCGGCTTTGCGTTTCTGCTCGAGCGGCGCGAGCGCTGGAGTTTGCTCTGGTGGCTGTTCCTGCAGCGGTTCTGTTACCGGCAGGTGATGTACTACGTGATGATCAAGTCGGTGACGATGGCGATTCGTGGGCCAGTCGTGGGCTGGGGCAAACTCGAACGCAAAGCCACCGCCGAAGCAGGACCGTAAACTCGCGAAGATTCGATGTCTTTCAACAAGCGGCTTTGGTCGGTTTACGCGTTGCTGCTGCTCGTTGCGCTCGGTTTTCGGCTCTTCATCGCGTTGCGCTTGCCGAATGACGAGCCCGGCGATGCGCGCGTCTATTCGCAGCTCGCGATCAACGTTCTCGAACAGCACGTCTACTCTCACGATCCCCAGGCGCCTTACGCTCCTTCGATAATTCGTCTGCCCGGTTATCCGCTTTTTCTCGCGGGCGTTTACAAAGTTTTCGGCCATGGGAACAACACAGCGGTGCGTGTGGCGCAGGCGGTGATGGACACGTTGACGTGCGTGTTGATTGCGTTGGTGGCGTTTGAGTGGTGCGTCGATCTGGAGCGTAAACATCGGGCGGCGATCATCGCGTTTGCGCTCGCGGCAGTGTGTCCGTTCACGGCGATCTATGTGGCGACGGTGCTGACGGAAGTGCCGACGAATTTCTTCGCGGTCGCGATGGTGTTGGCGGTGACGTTTGCTTTCAAGGCCACTGACAACACGGATGACACGGACAAGTCAGACAGGAAGAGAGCGGTGTTGTGGTGGAGCGTCAGCGGGTTGATCGCCGGGCTCACGGTGTTGTTTCGGCCGGACAGTGGATTGTTTGCGGCGGCGGTTGGTCTGACGCTGGTGTTGTCGTTGCTTTTGCGGCGGCGAGCGAAACCGTTCAAGCTGCGGATAAAACAGTTGTTTGTTTCAGGCGCGATCTTTTCGGTGGCGTTCTGTTTGGTGCTGGTGCCGTGGACGATTCGGAATTGGCGCGTCTTTCATCTGTTTCAGCCGCTCGCGCCGGCGCACGGTGAAATGCCAGGCGAGTTTGTGCCGCGCGGTTATCTGCTTTGGTTGCGCACGTGGCTTGACGACGAGCGTTACATCGCGCCGGTGATCTGGTCGCTCGACGACCGTCCGATTCGCATCACGGATTTTCCCGAACGCGCTTTTGATTCGAAGGAAGAACGCGATCGCGTGGCGGCGTTGCTCGATAAATACAACAAGGGTTCGCAGCCTCCTGAGGAAGAAACTGCGGAAGACAACTCCGCAGATAACCAGAACGACGACCAGCAGAGCGGCGACGATCAAAACTCCGCTGACGATTCGGGTGACGAGGATAACCAGCCTGAGGAACCCGAAGAGCATCTCGAACCCGAAGAAGCTGACGTCGAGATGACGCCGGAGATCGACGCGGCCTTCGCGCAGCTCGGAAAGGAACGAAAAGCGCGCGCGCCTTTTCGCTACTACATCGTGCTGCCGCTCAAGCGCGCGAAGACGCTCTGGTTCGACACGCACTCACAGTATTACCCGTTCAACGGTGAACTACTCCCGCTCGCCGATCTCGACTACAGCATCCATCAGCAGTATTGGTTGCCTTTGTTCGCTGCGCTGACGGCGATCTATTCGTTGTTGGGTCTGCTCGGTGGAGTGTTGCTGCTGCTGGCGCGAAACGCAGCAGCGCGACGATGGGTGTTGCTTGCGGCGCTCTTGATGTTTATCCGGCTCGGATTTTTTGCGACGTTGGAAAATCCCGAGCCGCGTTACACGGTCGAGCTGTTTCCATTCTTGATCATTCTCGCCGGCGCGGGCCTCGCGCTAATCAAAATCTCGCGGAAGGCGAAAGCTACGGAATCGGAGTCGGTGACGCAACCGGAGTTGG
>DASXXL010000182.1:0-12116 GCA_036503085.1 Pyrinomonadaceae bacterium
ATCGCACCGTAGTCCTCGCATCGTTCAAACAATTCTCGGTGACAAGAGAGAGAGGTGTGTATGTCACCAACGCGACCAAAGACCCTTTGGTTCATCATTGCCGGTATCGGTCTGATCGCTGCCGTTGTGGGCCTCACAATCGCCCACGCAGTAAAACTCAAACTTGGCGCACCGGTCGCTCTTGTAAGTCAGTCACCTATGCCGCGCGGACCGGTCCAAAACATTCGCTTTACACTTTACGACGCAGGCATCTTCCCCCAGCAACAACACGCAAAGCCCGGCAACGTCAGCATCACCCTCGAAGATCGCACTCATCAAAGCACAGGCCTTGTGGTCCAACGCGAAACCGGCGGAATGGCCGAGCAAATTGGTCAGGTCAGCCCTGTTTCTGATCACGCTCGAGGCAATGCGCAATTCGCTTTAGGCGCTGGACATTACGTCGTGTTCGATGCGAGTCAGCCGAATAACCGAGCTGAACTTGTCGTAGAGCCATAGCACAACTAAACACTTCTGTCGCTCGGGAGGTGACTGCCGTGCTCTTAACGCGAACTTTCACGATCCTGCTCTCATGCTCGATTCTGATCATCTTTGCCGCGCGTTCTGTCGTCGCGCAAGGGAATCAATACGATAAGGCGACACCACCGCAGCACGCGGCCGGCGTTTCCCCACTGGGCAGCTATTCCTCTGCGGACATTGGTACCGTCAACCTTAGCAACGGCGCGCTCAATCTGAAGATTCCCATCGGCAGCGTTGGCGGACGTGGCTTTTGGCTACCCTTGACGCTGAATTGGAGCAGCAAGATATGGTCCGGCAGCAGTGACATCGAAACGGACCGCTCCGGTCTACCGAAAACAGTGGTGTATGCGGATTTTGCCAGGCTGGATGATTACGTTGATCTCTTCAACCGAATTGGGCCAGGTTGGACGGTGGGCGTCGCGCCGATGATTTTTAGTCGCATAGTGCGGATCAATCGAATTACGAGCGGGTCACAAGTCGGTTGTTACACCTACACGCTCGCGCGGCTAACGCTGATGCTGCCTGACAAAGGTGAAATAGAATTTCGCGACGGCAACTACGATGGCATGCCGCTGTCGAGCGACTGTTCAGGGTATGTTGCCGCGAGCCGCGGCACGCGCTGGCATGCGACGGATGGGTCGGGCACGGTGTTTATAAATGACGTTGACAACGGCGTCGCCAATTACAACACGAGCGGCACTGTCATTACCGCGGAAGGAATTGCGCTATCACTTCACGGGTGAGCGCTGCGACTGGATCAAGGATCGCAATGGAAACAAGATCACTTTCGATTACACCAACGGTGTGGCGATCACGGATCAATTGGGAAGAGTGACGCGGATTCAACAGAATGTCGCCGACCCACAGAATCCGGGAGTGACGCTCGCATTACTCGTCACTTTGCCTGGATACAACGGACAAAGTTGTTATTACAAGGTCAAAAGCGGCGTGATGAACCAGCATTACCGCAGCGACATCAGTCCGACGCTGCCGGTGATTACCGGAGACTACGACCCATTGAGTTACGGTTACGGCTGGGGTACCGCGACACGATTGTTTATTCACTCTTACGGAATGAACACCGAAGAGATTGACAATTGGGACGTCCTGTCAGAACTGATCCTGCCCGATGGTCGGTCTTTGCATTTTAACTACAACACGTTCGGCGAGGTTGCCGAAGTGCAGATGCCTACGGGAGGCAAGGTTTGGTACGACTACGGACCAGCGGGAAATGTTCCAGCGGGCAATTCACCGGTATGGGACACGGCGGGGGATCTTCACACTCAGATCTTCATCGACCGCGGGCTAACAAAGCGCAGAACTTTCCCCGATGGCAGCACTCTCGATTGCACCTGGAACTATTCCTATACGGCAACTTCGGCACAAGTAACAGCCACGTCGGCAGCCGGCTCGTTGTTGTTGGATCAGCGGCATTATTTTTTGGCGTCCGGCCGTTATTATTATTATCCGCCGAGCAGCTCCGGAGCGCCCGACGGCACACAAAACACTCTCTGGTCCACTGGAGTTGAATATCGCAGCGAGAGTCGCGATGCTCTCGGAAACATGATTGGCGCCAGCGAACAGGACTGGGCGCAACGTACTCCGGTAGTATGGTCTTCATATCCGCAAGAACAACCCACTAACGATAACCGCATCAGCGAAGAACGAAAGATTCTCGACAACGGCAGCGTGGCCAAGGTTCAGACTACGTATCAAGCCAACGTCAAATACAACAATCCCGCCGAAGTCAAAGAGTTGGATTATGATCTGACGTTAAAGCGTCGTACGGTTACCACGTATGCCGACAGTACGAATCTCATCAATGGCCTTGATTACACGGTCGATTCCATTCATCTCCTCAACTTGCCCCTCGTGCAAACGGTCTACGACGGCAACGCAACGCAGATCGCGCAAAGCACGAACGAATACGATGTCTACAGTAACGACGGCAACCATGCGCCCTTGCAGGACTACGCTTCGGTGGCTCAGCACGACAGCGGTTTCGGAGCCTCATACTCCACCCGGGGCAACTTGACGCGGCAAGGCCAGTGGCTGAATACGACCTCCAGCTTCATCTATTCCTATCCGCGCTTCGACACGCTCGGCAACATCGTGGCCACAAAAGATCCGCGAGGCAACGTTACGACGCTTAGCTTCGCCGACGATTTTGGCTTGGGCAGTAATCCGGGAAGTCCGACGCAGAACCCGGCGACGCCTACCTACGCGTTGCCGACGTTGATTACGAGTCCGCCGCCGCAAGCGGGTGAGCCGGCACATACAGCGCGTACGGAATTTGATTACTCGACCGGCCTGCTCACGGGATTCCGCGATCGCAATAACATGGTCACTCAGACCATCTACAACGATCCGTTCGATCGACCGACGCAAGTGAAATCAGCACTCGGCGTCAACGGCGTTGAGACTCACACCAGTAATTATTACGCACCGCAGACAGTGTTCGGCATTACGTTGGCGAAGAATGACGTGTTGACTGCGAGCGACCTCAGCACGGTTGATGATTCGAGCATCAGGGCGTGGACAGTCACCGATGGTTTTGGCCGAACGATCGAAGCATGGAGGAGAGATCCACAGGGCGATGTGAAGGTAATCACCGTATACGATGCTTTGGGCCGCGTCAGCCAAACGAGCAACCCGTTTCGGCCAGCTTCCGAAAGCGCTGTTTACACCACCTCCGTCTTCGATCTTGCTGGACGAGTCATCTCAGTAACCACACCTGACAATGCAGTGGTGACCACCGCGTATAACGGTAACTCAGTGACTGTGACTGACCAGGCAGGGAAGCCTCGCCGCAGCATTACCGACGGTCTTGGGCGGTTGATTCGCTTGGACGAACCCGATGTGAATAACAATCTGGATTCGGGTGGCAGTCCTGTGCAACCAACGTCGTACGCTTACGATGTGCTGGACGACTTAACAAGTGTGAGCCAGGGAGTGCAGACAAGGACGTTTGTTTACGATTCGCTAAGGCGCTTGACCTCCGCCACAAACCCCGAGAGCGGCGCTGTCACGTACGGCTACGATGCGAACGGCAATCTAACCAGTAAGGTTGATGCACGTTCCATCACGACCACGATGTCGTATGACGCGCTCAATCGCATCACCTCGAAGACTTATAACGACACTCCACAAACAGCGCCTATCAATTACTACTACGACGCGCAAACCCTTCCGAGCGGAGCGCCGACTTTCTCCCGTGGCTCGTCAACCGGTCGTCTCGTCGCCGTAACTTACGGCAGCGGCAGCAGTGAAGGCACTTATCGTGGGTACGATCAGATGGGGCGGGTGGTGACGCAGTATCAACGCACCGACTCGGTTAATTATCTCGTCGAAGCGAGCTACGGTTTGAACAGCTCGATGCTGACGCAAACGTACCCGGCGGTGCCCGGCGCCGCTGATCGTCGCTTAGTGACTTACAACAAGGATGCGGTCGGACGGCTGAATTCACTCAGCACTAGTGCAACAACGTATGCGGCGAGCGCAAGTGTTTCCAGCATCGGCTACGCATCTCAAAGTGCGTTGAGTACCGAGACTTACGGCAATGGTCTGATTCACGCCATCGACTACAACAACCGACTGCAACCCACGCAAATCAAGCTTGGTACTGCCGGCAATCCAACCTCAGTGGTCTCGCTGGGTTATACCTACGGCACGACCAACAACAACGGAAATGTGCTCACGCACACGTACAACGGTGGCGGTCTTAGCTATACACAAACCTTCGGCTACGACTCGTTGAATCGCCTGACGACCGCAAACGAGAACGGCAGTAACTGGTCGCAAACAAATGCGTATGATCGTTACGGCAATCGCTGGATCGACCTCGGCGGTGGCAATCAGAGTCTTTATTTCAACACTGCCAACAATCGCATTACCGGCTCGAGTTATGATTCCGCCGGCAACCTGCTCAATGACGGCACGCATGCGTACACCTACGATGCCGAGAACAAGATCGCGAAAGTTGATAATGCTTCCGCTTACGTCTACAACGGTGAAGGACTACGCGTGCGCAAGCTGTTAGGTGAGAACCTGCGCTTTGTGTATGGCATCGGTGGGGAACTGATCGCTGAGTTCAGCGGCGCGACTGGTTCACTACAGAAGGAATACGTGTATGGCATCAGTGGTCTGTTGGCCACGATTGAGCCTACGGCGGTGAATGCAAACGGCACCCGGTACACAACACCGGACCATCTCGGCTCGACGCGTGTAGTAACCAATTCTGGAGCAAGTGTGATCAGTCGCCACGACTACATGCCGTTTGGCGAGGAGCTCGGCGCGGGCATCGGGGGCCGCACAGCCGGCATGGGCTTCCCCGGCGCCTCCGACGGGATTCGACAAAAGTTCACGTCAAAAGAACGAGATGTTGAGACAGGACTTGATTACTTTGGTGAAAGATACTACGCGAGCAGCCATGGGCGCTTCACAACCGCTGACCCACTGATGGCCAGTGCGCAGGTTGGAACCCCCCAGACTTGGAACCGTTATACATACGTCATCAATAATCCGCTTCGATATATAGATCCTGACGGATTAGACGCATACGATCAACTAACTGATCAGGAACGGACAATACTCCACGGCAAGCTCGCATTACACACGTTGAAGAATGGCAAGAAAGAAACTGATCGCCAAGCCTTTGATCGAATCACCAAAGGGAAAACGGCTAAAGAAGTCGCACAAAGAGTGGCTGGCATTAAGAACTTCATCGACAATGCGGGAGGGCACGGCAACACCGTGGTCTGGCAGCAAATAACATCAATAGACTCGACTGTTGTAGGAAAGAACAATAGTGTTGGGGTCAACTTTACCGTTGCTGACGGCGCCAAATTCCTCAACACACTACGTGCCAATGGTTACGACGTTGATAAGGCTTATGAATACGCAAAGTACCTGCAACTTGATTTCAGTCATCTTCACTCAGCACGATTTGTCACTAACAATTCCGGTTGGGCAGGCTTTCACATCACACAGGAGAGCGGCGATCCTCCGGATAATTTCAGCGCTCATTGGGACAGAAGGTCAACGGCGTTTTACGAGTGGAACTCACAAGACTATCCGACTACTTATTTTCCTCTTTACATCCCTGGCCGGATTAATGAGCAGATTGACGCCGCCCGCAGTCATGAGAATCCCTACTCTGCAATCGGACTGAGGCAGCAATTAAAGAGGCAGAGGATAGTCCCAACAAAGGAAAAGTAATGAAAACATCTCTTGCGTTTTTGACACTGCTAACGGCGCTTTTAGTTCGCGGTTGTTGTAGCGCGCCTGCCCACATTGAACCGACTGCTCCCACTGAACCACTAGGTTGGATGGCTACAGAAGAAAACGGTGTTCGCATATTGGGGAAGTTTCTCTTACACAGAGGCGAAACGACTAGTAACGGCAAGATCCAAGTAAGGGTCCTCGAAATACTTCCCGGCGATGGCTGTGCAGAGAGCGCGTCTTATCTGCAAAATGCCAGTGCGAAATTACAGTTTCTGCGTCTCTCAGATCAGCAAGTCTTATGTGAAGCTCGTTTGTACGAGCATCAGTCAGGCGATGTAAAGTGTGGGCAGGCCCTGTCAGAGTTCGATGTACTTGGGATCAGCATAAACGCTATTAATCTAAACGAAGGATGGGTCTTTTTCGAACTTCTTGATTAGTGCCTCTAGGAACAGTTCCACTCGAACTCACCAATCTGCCGGTAGTCCAACTTGGCCACACTCTCTAGCGCGATCAAGACCCCGCTGCTACTGGACAGGTTGATGTCTTATAGGTAATCATCGCCTGGTTCGCTACTCTTACTGTTATTTGCCGGCATTAGCTCAGTTCACAATTCTTAACAAATTTTTACGAGCTGTTAACACGCCGCAGTTTATCGCGGCGTATTATTCGTCGATTCGGACGAGCAGCAGCACTGGCGGCGTGCGCAACAATTGCGAACGCGCTATCGTAACCAGAGCAAACCTGATTCAGCGTCAACCCGAAGACGCTGGATGAGCTAAGGAAACAATCTATGAAACGCAACGAGGGCTTGGCTTATCGTCTGGGAATCGCACTCCTGGGAGTGGCGGGAATCCTCTTTCTGGGCGGTTGTGTGAACAAAGCCCAGCAGAATTTTCAACGTCCGCCCGCGCCCGTAACCGTGGCCACCGCCGTCTCGCAGGACGTCGCGACCTATCTCGACTCGCTCGGCAAGATCGTCGCGCGCGAGACGGTCGCGATCCAGCCACAGGTCTCGGGCCGCATCCTGCAGCTTCATTTCACTGACGGCGCAAACGTGAAGAAGGGACAGTTGCTGTTCACGATCGATCCGCGTCCGTTCGAAGCGAATCTCAAACAGGCCGAGGCCAATCTCGCTCGCGACGCCGCGTTGAAGAAACAGGCGGAAGCGAACCTCGCCCGCGAGGCAGCGCGCGAAAAGTGGGGCCTCACGCAGGTCGAACGTTATCGCACACTCGTCGAGCAGGGCGTCGTGCCGCGCGAACAGTATCAACAACTCCGCGCCGACTACGACACGCTGCAAGCGAACACCGAAGCCGCGCGCGCGGCGGTCCGCAGCGCCGACGAAACGATCAAGGTCGACAACGCCGCGATCGACACCGCGAAGGTCCAGCTCAGTTATTGCTACATTCATTCGCCCATCGACGGCCGCGCGGGCCAGCGTCTGGTCGACATCGGCAACGTCGTTAATCCCGGCGGCTCGAACGGTGGTAACAACGCAAACAACGGCACGATTCCCGACAACGCGCTGCTCGTGATCGAACGGCTCGATCCGATCTACGCCGACTTCACGATCTCGCAAAACAATCTTTCGGCAGTGCAGGAACAGATGCGCACCGGCGCGTTGAAAGCCGAAGTTCGTTTGCCCGATACAAACGAAGACGCAATCCCCGGCCAGCTAACTTTCGTCGACAACTCGGTGCAACACGAAACGGGCCAAGTGACGTTGCGCGCGACGCTGCCAAATCCCGATCATCGCTTCTGGCCGGGACGTTTCGTAAACGTTCGGCTCGTGTTGAGCACGGTCCAAAGCGCGGTGCTCGTGCCTACGTCGGCGCCGCAAATGTCGGCCAACGGATCTTACGTTTACGTCGTCAAGCCTGATTCGACTGCCGAGCAGCGTCCCGTTTCGCTGGGCCAGCGTCAGGGCGATCTGATCGTGGTGGAAAAAGGCGTGCAGCCTGGCGAGCGTATCGTTACCAACGTCCAACTCGGCGTCACGCCCGGCGGTAAAGTCGTGGTGGACCAACCACGCGAAGCCGGCAGTCCCGCGGCGACTGCCGAAAACGGATCGAAGTCATGAATCTGTCTGAACCATTTATACGACGGCCGGTGATGACAGCAGTGCTGACGCTGTCTGTGATCCTCTTCGGTGTGATGAGTTACTTCCAACTGCCGGTGAACGATCTGCCGGCGGTGGACTATCCCGTGATCCAGGTGACCGTCGGTTATCCCGGCGCGAGTCCCGACACGATCGCCAACAACATCGCCACGCCGCTCGAGCGCCAGTTCATGCAGATCAACGGGCTCGAAGTGGTGACCTCGCGCAGCACGCAGGGCGTGGCCACCTTCACGCTGCAATTCTCGCTCGACAAGAACATCGACGCGGCTGCGACTGACGTGCAGACCGCGATCTCGCAAGCTACCGGCAGCCTGCCGGCCGATCTTCCTTCGCCGCCGACTTACTCGAAGAGCAATCCTAACGATCAGCCGATCATGTACATCGCGATGACCAGCGATTCGGTCACGCCGGGACAGTTGTACGACTACGCCAGCACGAACGTCGGCCAGCGGCTCAGCATCCTGCCGGGCGTTTCGCAGGTCAACGTTTACGGAACGAAGGCGGCGATTCGCATCAAAGCGAACCCGGCGGCGATGTGGGCGCGTGACATCTCGATCGACGATCTCAACAACGCGATCAAGAACGGCACGAGCTACACCGGCGCGGGCCAGTTGGATAGTTCCACCGGCACCGCGATCCTCCGACCGCATGGTCAACTCGAAACTGCGGAACAATATGCAAACCTGATCGTCGGCGGGACTAACAACGCGCCGATCTATCTGCGCGATGTCGCGACCGTGAAAGACTCGGTGCAGGACGAGCGCGTTCACATGCGTTTCTGGGTGCGTGGCCGTTCGGTGCCGTCGGCAACTGTGATCGTCGCTGTGAATCGCCGCGCCGGCGCCAACGCGGTGGAAGTTTCGAAATCAATCTATGCGGTAATGCCGCAGATCAGCACCGAACTGCCGGGCTCGATCTTCATCACGCCGATCTACGATCGCTCGCAAAGCATCGTCCACTCCGTCGCCGACGTGCAGGCGACGCTGATCATCGCTTTCGTGCTCGTCGTGATCGTGATCTTTGCCTTTCTCGGACGTGTCACTGACACGCTGATTCCCGTCGTCGCGCTGCCGTTGTCGTTGCTGATCACGTTCATCGCGATGCGCGGGCTGGGTTACAGCCTCGACAACCTTTCGCTGATGGCTTTGACACTCGCGATCGGTTTCCTCGTCGACGACGCGATCGTATTTCTCGAAAACACGGTGCGCCGCATGGAACACGGCGAGAAGCCGTTTGAAGCGGCCATCAGCAGCGCGAAGGAAATCAGTTTCACGATCATGTCGATGACGATTTCACTCGCGGCCGTGTTCATCCCGCTCGTGTTCATGAGCGGCCTCGTCGGAAGAATTTTCCGCGAGTTTGCGATCACGATCGTGATCGCGATTCTGGCCTCGGGACTCGTGTCGTTGACGTTGACGCCGCTGATGTGCGCGCGGCTGTTGAGTCATCGCGGCGAGGGCTCGCGCAAGACGTGGATGGAACGTGTTATCGGCGGTATCGAGAAACGTATCCTCGCCGTGTATGGCGGCTCGCTCTGGTGGTTTCTGCGGCATCGCTGGATCTCGCCGGTGATCTGGGTCATTTGTCTGGCCGGCACGATCTGGCTGTTCATGCTGGTCCCGAAAACTTTTCTGCCGCCGGGCGACAGCGGCGTGATCTTCGGCGCGTTCATCGCGAAGGAAGGTTCGTCGCCGACGCAGATGCGCGAGTACCAGAATCGCGTCGATGAGTTGCTGCACCAGGATCCAAACGTCGTCACTGACTTCACGATGACGGGCGCGACCGGTTTTCTTGCTTCGAACCAGGGCATCACGTTCACGTTCATCGGCGCTCCTGATAATCGCGCGCCGATCGCCCACGTCACCGCGGAGATGATGGGCAAGCTCAACACGATTCCCGGTTTGATGACGTTTCTGCGCCCGTTTCCCGTGCTCGAGATCAGCACCGGTGTGACAAGCCAGCAGCAGGGCCAGTACGCGTTTACCGTGTCGGGCGCGAACGGGAGTCAGGTTTACGAAGTGGGCCAGAAGCTGATGGGCAAGATGATGACGTATCCCGGTTTTCTGAGCGTCTCGTCTGACTACTTCAACAACACGCCGAACCTCAACATCGACATTCGCCGCGATCAGGCGAAGACTTACGGCGTTTCCGAGGCGCGCATTCTTTCGTTGCTGCGCACGGCTTATTCGCAAAACTACTCGTACCTGATCAAGAAGCCGGAAGACCAGTATCAGGTCATTCTCGAGATGGACGATTCGGTGCGCGAGAAGCCGGAAGACTTGTCGCTGCTTTACATCAAATCGGACGACGGAAAGAACCTCGTGCCGTTGCGCGAGCTCGTCTCGTGGCGCTCGACGCTTGGACCACAAACGGTGAACCACTTGAACCAGTTCACCAGCATGTCGCTCTTTTTCAACCTGAAACCGGGCGTCGCGCTCGGTGACGCGACAAACTTCATTACGAAATCGGCCGCTGAGATCGTGCCGCAAGGTGTGCGTGCGGAATTGCAGGGTGAAGCGCAAACGTTCAGCAACACGGTCAGCAGTCTGACGATCCTGATGGCGCTCGCGGTGTTCGTGATGTACGTCATCCTCGCGATTCTTTACGAGAGCTACGTGCATCCGCTGACGGTGCTTTCGACGTTGCCGACGGCGCTCGTCGGTGGTTTGTTGACGCTGATTCTGTTCGGGCAGGAAGCATCGCTCTACGCGTTTGTCGGCATGTTCATGTTGATGGGCATCGTCAAGAAGAACGGCATCATGATCGTCGACTTCGCGCGTCATCGCGTCGAAGCCGGCGAAGCAGCGGACAAAGCGATTCACGATGCCAGCATGGATCGTTTCCGGCCGATCTTGATGACGACGCTTGCGGCGGTTTTTGGCGCGGTGCCGATCGCGTTGGGTTACGGCGCCGACGGTTCGTCGCGGCGGCCGCTCGGCCTCGTCGTGGTTGGCGGCTTGATCGTGTCGCAGTTCATCACGCTCTACATCACTCCGGTGATCTATCTCTATCTCGAAGAGTTTCAGGAGAAGGTTTTGGACCGCACGTCGTTCTTCCGTTCGCGCCGTTCGCACAAGCCCGTGCTGGTCGAAGGCGAAGCGGGCGATTGAGATCGCGAGCCGTCTTTGTCGTTTTGGCCCAGCGCGTGGTAAGTTCCTTCCCACTCTAAACACACGGGAGGTAGTGCAAATGCGTTTTGGCATAGTGACGTTGGTCCTTACCGCGCTGATGCTGTTGGCGGCGTGCGGAAATCCGGCGACAAACAAGAGCCGTGCTGTTACAAGCGAGGCGACCCAAGCATCGCCACAGCCGTCACACGCAGGCGGGCAGAAGTTTTCGATAACTCCTCAGAACTCCAAGATTGAATTTATCGGCTCGCAGGTCGCGGGTAAGCATGAGGGATCGTTTCAGAAGTTCAACGGCGAGATTGATTACACGGGCCAACCGGAAACGAGCCACGTCAATGTAACTATCGACACCAGCTCATTGCAGGCCGACGATCCACAATTAACGCAACATTTGAAAACTCCCGACTTCTTCGACGTCGCGAAGTATCCGACGGCGACGTTCGTTTCCACGGCGATCAAGCCCGGCGGTGACAAAGGCGCTTCGCACACGGTCACCGGCAATCTGACGATGCACGGGGTCACGAAGTCAGTGACCTTTCCCGCGACGATCTCAGCTACGGCGGATGCCGTCAACGTAGACGCCAACTTCTCCATCAACCGCCGGGACTTCAACATCAACTATGCGGGACCGGCTAACAATCTGGTTCGCGATGACGTGGTGTTGACGTTGAAGATCAACGCCACCAAAGGGTAGGTAATTTGTATCGGGGCGGCTGGCAAGCGCCGCCCCAATACACTGACAACAACGTCAGATGAACGCCGCGGAAATACTCTCAATCTTTCGCCGCGCGGCGGGCGAAAGCGATTCCAGTGTCTCGAGCACTTTCTCATGCGTCATGCCCGTGCCCAGGTAGGTCCAGCGGTTCGCCTGTAACTGCTGCCGGCGAAATTCCTCCCGCTGACTGTCCTTCAACTCCCGGCCAATCGCACGTTCGAAACTGTCGAGATCGAACTCCACTTGTTGTTTCAAACCACCGTCGATGAACCCGCCGATCGCGAGATACTCTTCGACGCCCTTCATGATCTGTTCTTCGTTACGGCCCTCAGCCAGCGCTGCAACCATCAACGTGTCGATCTTCGCGTGCTGCACTTCTTCGATCCAGTGATGTTTCAGCAGGCTCTTGAACTGC
>DASXXL010000183.1:0-2253 GCA_036503085.1 Pyrinomonadaceae bacterium
ACTATTAAATTCTTTCTGTAGCCGCCGAAACTCATCCTGCGAAATCGTCGTCAGTTTCGTCGTTTTCTTTTCGCCGTCGCGCAGGTATTCCACGTCGACCGTCTTTCCGATCGGCGTGCGCACCATCAAATCATTGATCTGATCTTCGTCGTGTATGTCCTGACCGTCGAACTTCGTGACGATGTCACCGCCAACGAGACCCGCTTTGTCAGCCGGGCCACCCGGCGCATCAACCGAACCAAACGTCACGCCTTTGTCGGTCGTGTCCCAACCATCGACGCCGACATACGACTTCGTCGCCATCGCTTTGATTCCGGCAATGTTGATGCTGTGGTGCTGCCGGATTGGGTTGATGATGGCCGTGAAAGCGGCCGCGCCGACGAAGAACACGATTAAGCCGACGAAGATCCACGTCATACCGCTCAGACGCCGTCGCTTCTTTGGCGCTGCGAGCGGTGCGCTGCCGGTGTAAGCTCCTTCGCCGGGTTGCGGACCAGAGTCGCCGAAGCTCGTGCCGAGC
The DNA here is from genome assembly GCA_036503085.1 of Pyrinomonadaceae bacterium. Classification (GTDB taxonomy): domain Bacteria; phylum Acidobacteriota; class Blastocatellia; order Pyrinomonadales; family Pyrinomonadaceae; genus PSRF01. The sequence continues at coordinate 521 of DASXXL010000183.1, forward strand.
CGGAATCCGCAGTTACGGCAGAAGCGCAACGCGGACGGCATCGGCGAATGGCAGTTAGAGCAAATTATCGTGTCTGAGGACAACGGGGTCTCCGAGTTTTGCGACATAAGCAACGCTACCTTCTGAAGTCAGGGAAGAATAATACGACGGTTTTGAATACGCCAAATAGTCTTTTGCTGTTGCACCCGAGTTGCATTGGCATACGAGATGCTCGCATCATGGTCTTGGAGGACCAGCAAAGTGGAAATAACTAAAGCACTCGCGGCGCTTCAGCCCCTTTACGGCAAAGACAACGTAGAGATCATTACGACTGATGGGCGGCGAGTAAGAGGGACAGTTCGGAGTATGAAAACCACGCAGGCGCTAACTACTCCGAGCGTCAAAATGCTTTGTCCCGACGGCACTATCGTGAAAATTCCTTTCCCGACCATCGCGGAAATCAAGGATCACAACCCTGAGACGAGCAATTAACCAATTATGCATGCTTGCCCTTGGGAGCGCAGGCGTCTCGCCTGCAACCGCAAGATAGCGCCCCTGGTCGCAAACAGCAGGCGAGACGCCTGCGCTCCCAGCCAAGCTAAGCAATTAGTCACGGTTTGCGATTCGTGACTCTTGGCGTATAGTACGCCGTTCTATGCCCTCTCCATTCGTGATTGACGACTTCGGAGCTCGCATCGCAACGGTCTGGTCGGAGTTACGACCGGCGACTCGTGGGTTAGTCGAACGCGCACTGCAAGCCGCCGCCTCCGGCGCGCCTGGCGCACGCAATCTTCATTATGACGCTCGCGCGGATCTCGAGTTGAGCCGCTTTCTCGCCGCGCTCGACGATCGTGCCGCGGATAGATCCGACACGCTCGACGCCGCGACTATCAGCAAACTCAAATCCATCGCCGACACCTGCGCGAGTGTGTTGCAGGATCAAACCGAGTCGGCTGAAGTCTTCGCGCAACTCGTGCGGCGCGCGGAAAGTCAGAAGGACTACAAACGGATCGATGTGCTCGCCGACGCGCTCACGTCGCGTTTTCCGCCGAGTGAGATCTGTGAGTTGGCGCGGTCTGAAGACGTGATCGTGCGAGAGTTGGCGAATGAAGCGCTCGCGCGCTGTCCGGTGTCGGTGCTGTCAGTATTGTTGAACGATCCGGTTGATGCGGAAACTGCGCGTGCGGCTTTGCGCAGGCAGGTGGCCGAGTACGGCTCCGAAGATGCGAGACAATTGCTGCTGGCGCTCGAGCAGGAAGAGTTTTAAGCAGCGGCTTGATCTAAGGCGTGCAGCCGCTCGACAACTTGATCGATTAACCAGTTCGGCGTTGAGGCCCCCGCAGTCACACCCACTTTCTTGACACCCTGCAAATCCGCCGGATTGATCTCCGCCGGCGTCTCGATCAGAAAACTCTTCACGCACTGTTCCTGACACACAGCCAGCAACTTCACGCTGTTTGATGAATGACGGCCACCGATGACGTAAAAGGCATCCACCTGTCCGGCGAGAGCGCGGGCCGCATCCTGTCGATCGCGCGTCGCGGAACAGATCGTGTTGACCACTTGCGGTTCGGTGTCGGCTTTTTCGCGAACCGCTTCGGCCACTTCTAAAAATGTTTGTAGCTTGATCGTCGTCTGCGAAACAACGAGCGGCGCACGTAGCGGCGGCAACGCAGCCACTTCCGCTGCATCGCGCACGACGTAAGTGTTGTTTGGGGCGTAACCGACGACGCCGATCATTTCCGGATGGTCCG
>DASXXL010000184.1:0-3048 GCA_036503085.1 Pyrinomonadaceae bacterium
AGACGCCTGCGGTCCCGGCTCCCAGGGTGTTGCAAGTCGATGGTGCCCGCAGTTTTAGATCCTCCTCCAGCAGTTGAATCGTTAAGGTCCGAAAGGGTTTGTGTATGCGTGTGCTTGTTACGGGCGGTGCCGGCTACATCGGCAGTGTTGTCACCGAGCAGTTGATTGGCGACGGTCACGAGGTCGTCGTTTACGACAATCTGTCGAAGGGTCATCGCGACGCGGTCGTCCAGGGCGCCGAATTAGTTGAAGGCGATCTCGGCGATATCGAGAAGCTGAAGCAGACTCTCGGCGGCCGAGGGATCGAAGCCGTGATTCACATGGCCGCGTCTTCGCTCGTCGGCGAATCGGTTGAGAAGCCGAACAAGTACTACCACAACAATCTCAGCAACGGTCTCGTGTTGCTCGACGCGATGCTGGCGAATGACGTGAAGCGATTGGTTTTTTCGTCAACCGCCGCAGTTTACGGCGAGCCCGAAGCGCAACCGATCGAAGAGAGCGCGCCGTCGAACCCGACAAATCCCTACGGGGAAACCAAACTCGCTTTCGAACACGCGCTTAAGTGGTTCGATCGCGCTTCCGGGTTGCGTTATGCGTCGTTGCGTTACTTCAACGCCGCCGGCGCGACCGCGAATTGCGGTGAGGACCACGATCCGGAAACACACATCATCCCGATCACTCTACAAGCCGCCGCGGGCAAACGTTCGCACGTCGAGATCTATGGCGAAGACTATCCGACGCCCGACGGCACATGTATTCGCGACTACATTCACGTGATCGATCTTGCGCGTGCGCACATTCAGGCGCTCGCGGCGTTGAGCGACGGCAGCAGGATCTACAATCTCGGTTGCGGCGGCGCGGGTTACAGCGTGAAGGAAGTGATCGACACAGCGCGGCGTGTGACGGGACGTGAGATTCCGACGAAGTTTGGACCACGCCGGGCGGGCGATCCCGCGATCCTCGTGGCGAGCTCAGACCGGATCAAGAGCGAGCTCGGCTGGCAGCCGCAGTTTCAGGATCTCGAGAAGATCATCGACTCAGCGTGGCGCTGGATGCAGGACCATCCAAACGGTTATTCGAATTAAATTACCCGCGCCGGCCCACAATATCGAACTCAAACTTCACCGTGTTGTCGACACGCACGAGGCCGTGCGCCGCTGACGTCGCTTTCACTTTGTAATCGTCGCGATCGATGCTGAACTTGCCGACCGCGTGCATTTCGTCGCCGTTGAGCGTTACGGTTGCCGGAATCTCGATGCGACGCGTCACGCCGAGCAACGTCAGATCGCCCGTCAGCTTCACGTCATAGCCACCGCCGCTCGCTGCCGGTTTCGCCATCGCACTCGTGCTTTGAAACACGATGTCGGGATACTTGTCCGGCAGCAACACGATGTCGTGCAGTTCCTTGTTGATGATCTGCTTTTGTTGGTCGGTGAAATCGGCGCCGGTTTCGTGCAGCGACGCGGCTTTGACGACCAGCCGCAGCGAAGCAGGCGTGATCGTTTGCGGCGTCAATTCCACGCGGCCGGAGAAATCGCTCGCCGCGAGATGATGGCTGTGGCCCTTGAACCACAGCAGGCCGGAGCGGTTCGCGTGGGCCATGAATTTGCTGCGACTGGCGTCGAGCGTGTAAGTATCCGTAGCCGGCGCGGTCGCGGCCGCCGCCGCAAGGCCGAGGAAGAAGGTCGCGAGTATCAAAGCGATCGTGATGGTTCGTCTATGCATTACATATACCTCCGAGACAGATCTACGAGAGTATACTTACTCACATGCCGGTGAAGAGAACGCGACAAAAGGGTGGAACGATTGTCACGGTCCAGGAGTTTATGGGCCTGGACCGGCCCAAAGGCGATCTGCAGCTTGAGGTGGGCCGCGAGCGCGTGTCGTTGACGAGCCTGGACCGCGTCTACTGGCCCGACGAGAAGCTCACCAAATTCGACCTGCTGTGTTTCTACCTGAAAGTCGCCGATTACATCATGCCGTTCCTGAAAGATAGACCAGCGATCCTGCAACGCTGGCCGCGCGGCATCAACGCGCCGATGTTTTTCCAACAGGACGTCGAGAGCGCGCCGGATTTCATCAAGACCGTGCGACTGACAAACCAGGAAGGACGCGAGCTCGATTACGGCGTCTACACGACCATCGGCTCGGTGCTGCACTTCGTCAATCTCGGCACGATCGAGCAGCACCCGTGGCACTCGACGATCAAACGTTTGGACAAGCCCGACTGGATCGCGATCGATCTCGATCCGAAAAAAGCGCCGTGGGAAAACGTGTTGCAGGTCGCGTTAATGGTGAAGGAAGTCGCGGACGAGATCGGGTTGGAAGTGTTTCCGAAAACCTCGGGTTCATCCGGCCTGCATATCTACGTGCCGTTGAAGCCGACGAACGAGTACGACAAGGCTGGAGAGTTTGCGCGACTGTTTGCGTCGGAAGTCACGCGGCGTGCCCCGAAGATCGCGACCGTCGAACGATCTCTCGCGAAACGTGCGTCGACGCAGGTTTATGTCGACTGGATGCAGAACGCGCGCGGCAAGAGCCTGGCCGCAGTCTTTACAGCGCGGGCCAAGCCGAAAGCGACCGTTTCGATGCCGTTGACGTGGAAACAGATCTCGCAGGGCGTGAAGATCACCGACTTCACCATCACCAACGTTCCCGAACTCCTAAAGAAAAAAGGCGACGCATGGGCTGATTTCTTCAAGTCGAGGCAGGCGCTCAAGTTCGGTTGAGGTTGACGATTCAACTCATCGAGGCGTAATCTGTCGAACGGACAGAAGCCATGAACCGCAGTTCCTATCGCTATTATTACTATTACGGCCCGCTCTCCACTGGGAGGGACGGTCAGGCGATGGGCTGTCAACGTGCTCTGACGATGTAGCACCAAAGACAAGATTCCTAAAACCGGCCATCAATCCCAGGCGGATTGGTGGCCGGTTTTTTTGTGCCATGAAAACGAAGCGAGGTGAACCAGGATGATTACAGCAACTGAAACACAAACTGTCTTACTCGACCATGTCGACATGCGCATGGATCGCAATTCTCTAGTAC
>DASXXL010000185.1:0-1698 GCA_036503085.1 Pyrinomonadaceae bacterium
CTCGACGTTTCGGTGATCGACGAATTGCCGCCCGGCCGTACACCAATCGAAACGATCGTCGCCGGTGAAGATCAACGACAGGACGTGAAGCGTTTGATCCAACGCGAAGTGAAATCCGGTCACCAGGTTTATGTCGTGTATCCGCTCGTTGAAGAGTCCGAGAAAGTCGATCTAAAGGACGCGACGCGGCGCTACGAGTACCTGCGCGAAGTAGTCTTTCCCAAACTGCGCGTCGGTCTATTGCACGGCAAGATGAAGCCGGCGGAAAAAGAAGAAGTGATGCGCGCGTTCGTCGCAGGCGAGATCAAGATTCTCGTTTCGACGACCGTGATCGAGGTCGGTGTCGACGTGCCGAACGCGTCGGTGATGATCGTCGAGCACGCGGAACGGTTCGGGCTTTCGCAACTACATCAGTTGCGCGGGCGTGTCGGGCGCGGCGCGAAGAAGAGCTACTGCGTGTTGTTGACGAGCGATAAGAAGACTGCGGTGGCGGAAGAACGTCTCGGCATCATGGCGAAGACCAGCGACGGCTTCGTCATTGCCGAAAAGGATTTGGAGATTCGTGGACCAGGCGAACTACTCGGCACGAGGCAGTCAGGTTTGCCGGAGTTTCGCATCGGAAACCTGGTTCGCGACCGCGAATTGCTGGAGAACGCAAAGCGCGAGGCTGAGTTTTATCTGAGTAAGGAGAAGTCGCCGGCGACGGCGAAGCTCGTCGCGCGAGTCAAACAAGACACACGATTCGAACTCGCAGCCGTGGGCTAAGGGAAGACTTCCTCAGAAAGCTTATGCGTGTCATTGCTGGAAAGTTTAAAGGACGAAACCTGAAGAGTCCGCCGTCGATGCAGGTGCGGCCGACTTCGGACCGTCTGCGCGAAACGCTTTTCAACGTCATCGCCGCGCGCGTGCCGGATTCGCGTTTTCTCGATCTGTGCGCCGACTCGGGCGCGGTCGGCATCGAAGCGCTCTCGCGCGGCGCGGCGCACGCGACGTTTGTCGATCGCTCGCGCCGGAGTTGTCAGCTAATCGAGTCGAACCTGAAGCTCTGCCAGGTGCCGGACGAGGAGGCAGACATTTATTGTGCGGAAGTGACGGAGTTTGTGAGGCAGTGGGAGGGGGATAAGTGGGATCTCGTGTTTCTCGACCCGCCGTACAAGATCGATTACCTGCAGCTACTGGAAAAACTCGGCTCGGCGAAGATAGTGAACGAGGACGGTCTGCTTGTCGTCGAACATCATCACAAAACTGATCTTCCGGAGACAGTGGGGACGTTGCCACGCACGCGCGTGCTGAAACAAGGCGATTCTTCGCTGAGCTTCTACCTTTGCTAAAATACCGTCAGTGTTCTCCGTGTTCATCTGTGGCCTATGTTAGTACTCGGTATCGAAACTTCCTGCGACGAAACAGCAGCCGCGCTCGTGCGCGACGGCCGCGAGATCCTCTCGTCCGTAATTTCTTCGCAAGTTCCAATTCACAAGCGCTTCGGCGGCGTTGTTCCCGAACTCGCCTCGCGCGAACATCTCGACAAGATCGTACCCGTCGTCAACGAAGCCTTCGAGCGCGCGAACCTGACGCCGCGCGATGTCGACGGCCTCGCCGTGACCGCCGGCCCGGGTCTCGTCGGCTCGCTGCTCGTCGGCGTGTCGTATGCGAAAGCGATGGCTTACGCCCTCGACAAACCGTTCGTCGGCGTGAATC
>DASXXL010000186.1:0-2402 GCA_036503085.1 Pyrinomonadaceae bacterium
TCGGCGGTGAAGTCGCGTTTGACGATGCTTATGCTTTGAACCCGCTCGTGAATGCGTTTGCACTCGGGCTCGTGCGACACGATCAGATCTTCTTCGGCAAAGCGACCGGCATCGGCAATCCCGTTTTGTATGTCGGCGCGAAGACCGGACGCGACGGTATTCACGGTGCGACGATGGCTTCGGCGGAGTTTGATGAAGAGGCGCTGGAGAAACGGCCGACGGTCCAGGTTGGCGATCCGTTTCTGGAAAAACTTTTGTTGGAAGCGTGTCTCGAGGCGATGCGCAGCGGCGCGGTCGCGGGCATTCAGGACATGGGCGCGGCGGGACTGACTTCGTCGTCGTGCGAGATGGCTGCACGCGCGGGCACCGGGATCGAGTTGGACCTTTCGCTCGTGCCGCAGCGCGAACAGAACATGACGGCGTACGAGATGCTGCTGTCGGAGTCACAGGAGCGGATGCTCGTGGTGGCCCATGCGGGACGCGAGCGCGAGGTCGTCGATATCTTTCGCAAGTGGGAGCTCGATGCGGTGGTGATCGGGCGCGTGCGCGACACGAAGCGGATGCACGTGATTCACAACGGCGAGACGGTTGCGGATATTCCGGTTGAGTCGTTGACTGATGAAGCGCCGCGTTACGAACGCGCAATGAGCGCGCCTGCGAACGCTGCGACACAACCAGCAAACCTCAAGCAACCGAGCTCGTACACCGACGCCCTTAAAACTCTACTCGCCTCCGGCAACGTCGCTTCTAAGAACTGGGTGTTTCGGCAGTACGACCACATGGTCCGTACGAACACGGCGATTCTGCCAGGCGCCGATGCTGCTGTGGTCCGGATCAAAGAAACACGACGCGCGCTCGCGATGACGCTCGACGGAAACGGCCGCTACTGTGCGACGAATCCGCGTGAAGGCGCGAAGCTCGTTGTGGCTGAAGCCGCGCGTAATGTCGTTTGTGTTGGCGCGCGACCGATCGCGATCACAAATTGTCTGAACTTCGCTTCGCCGGAGCGCCCGGAAGTGATGTGGTCTTTCTCGGAAGTAATCGACGGCATGGCTGAAGCGTGTCGTGCGTTTGAGACGCCGGTCGTTTCCGGCAACGTGTCGTTCTACAACGAGACCGAAGGACGCGGCATTCTGCCAACACCCGTAATCGGCATGGTCGGGTTGATGGAAGACGTGCGACGCGTGATCACGCCTAGCTTCAAGAAAGCCGGCGACGTGATCGCCTTGCTCGGAGAAACCCAAGACGATTTGTCGAACAGTGAATACGCCGTGACTGTCGGTGATGTCACGACCGCCGAGATCGTCGCTGGCGGCAGCGTACCGAAGCTGGATCTACAACGCGAGCTCGCTGTGCAACGGGCATGTCTCGAAGCCGCGGAACGCGGGCTACTCGCGTCCGCACACGACTGCGCTGACGGCGGTCTCGCAATCGCACTCGCTGAGTTGTGCTTCTCATCGCAGGGGCACGACGGGATCGGCGCTGAAGCAGATCTAACAGGAGCGCTTAACGCAACGACACAACTCTTCAGCGAGTCTCCTTCGCGCATCATCATCAGCTTCGATCCAACTGCAACCGACTCGATCCGCGCGATCGCTGAACGGCACAACGCACCATTCACTATTCTCGGCCACGTCGGCGGAACACAGTTGCAGATCGCAGTTAACGATGAAGCAGCGATAACCGTGTCAGTCGCCGATCTCGAAACAACGTGGCGCAATGCACTTTCACGATCGCTCAAAGCTGAAGCACTGGTCGCCAGTTAAATGTGCACCCGGTAATCTACCTCAACAAAACCATGGTCGAGGCCACCAAAGCGCGCGTCGCGCCGGTCTCCTCCGCCATGCTTTACGGTCGCGGCGTCTTCACCACGCTTGCCATCTACAACTCCAAACCGTTTCTCTGGTCCAAACACTGGCAACGTCTCACCACGCACGCCGGCAAACTCGACATCGATCACACCGGCTGCACCGAGAAAGGCGTCGGCGACGCGCTGAAGAAACTGATCGCCGTCAACCAAGTGAAAGACGGTCGCGCGCGCGTGATTCTTCTCGCCCGCAGCGGACGCGATCTTTGGAAAACAAAAATGCCCGGCGGCAAGAAAACGGATCTCCTGATCATGACCGGCGATCCGCCCAAAGCGCCGCCAAACGGATACTCGCTCGCTGTCTCGCCCTTCCGCACCAACACTTTCTCCCCGCTGACCGGAATCAAAAGTCTTAACTATCTGAACAACGTGCTCGCGTGGGAGGAAGCGCAAAGCCGCGACTTCGACGAAGCCGTCGTGCTCAACGAGCGCGGCGAGATAGCATCGGCAACAACGTCGAATATCTTTTGGGTGAAGGACGGCACGGTCCACACGCCGAGCTTGAGCATCGGCGCGCTCGCCGGCATCACGCGCG
>DASXXL010000187.1:0-3207 GCA_036503085.1 Pyrinomonadaceae bacterium
AGCCTTTTGCACGACGGCTTCCGGCGTTTGATCAATCGTCGCGTTAAAGACGGCGAATTGAGCGAAGCGGAAGCCGCCGATTTGGCCCAGTTTTATGAGTCTCGTTACGACGCTTACACATATCTCGCAGTCAATGGAGTAAAGACCCGTTCGCGCAGACGAACGGACTACTAACTATTGTCGATTGCCAATTGCCAATTGCCGATTTGAAGAGTTAGCACGCATCGTCAGTTGTTTGAAATTGGCAATCGGCAATCGGCAATTGGCAATAACAACGAGGCAACCTGCATGGTCACTCAACGCAAACCAAAAGCATCCAAGTACCTGACCACCCCCACCCGTCCGGTCCAGGTGGACCGCGACCGCTCGGTGGCCGGCCTCCTCGAAAAGATGGAAGGCACCGGCTTCGGCGGCCGCCAACTCGCCGAAGCTCACCGCATCTGGCTCGACATGCTCGGCGACAACACGACCATCATGGTCGCCGCGTCGGGCGCGCTCATTCCCGCGGGCATGCGACGGCTGCTGGCCTACGTGATCAAGAATCGTTTCGTTGACGTGCTGGTGCTTTCCGGTTCGATGTTGTTTCACGATCTGCACGAGACGTTGGGCCGTTATCACTTTCAAGCGCATCCGAGCATGACCGATGCGGAGCTCGAGTCGGCGCAGATCAGCCGCATGTGGGACTTGCTTGCGAGTGATGAGGAGTATCGCGAAGCGAAGGAATGGATTGGCGGGTTTACTAATCAACTCGATCAGACGCGCGCGTATTCGGTGCGCGAGTTTCTGCACTTGCTGGGCCGCGAGCTCGCGGAGATCGCGACGGAAGACGGTGTGTTGACCTCGGCTTACAAAGCACGGGTCCCAGTTTTCTGTCCGGCGATCGCGGATAGTGGTTTGTCGGTTGGTATTGCCGGCGCGCGTTTCGAGAAGAAGAACAATTTCCTATTCGATGTCATTCAGGACGTGCTCGACATGATGAACGTGATGGCCCAGTCGCGCGTTTCCGGCATCATCAATCTCGGTGGTGGGACGACGAAGAGTTTCATTCAGCAAGCGACGATCTCATCGTTCTTGCAGAAAGAGCATCATCACGGGCACAAGTATGCGATTCAGATCGCGACTGACGCCGCGCATCCCGGCGGCCGCTCGAACGCTGTGTCGTTTGATGAAGGATTGTTTTACGGCAAACTGGCGCGCGGCGCGCACACCGCTTACGTTCCCTGCGACGCGACGATCGCGCTTCCGATCCTGATCACTTCGCTTTCACAAACCGCGGCGAAGTACATGAAAGGACGCAAGCGTCCCAACTTCCAGTTCGGCCGCGAGCTGATCGTCGAAGCGCCTTAGCGATAGATCAGATCTGTTTCTAATCCTGCTTTTGGATCTGTTTTTATCTGTGTCCGGTTTACCCGACGCACCTCGTTACGCTGCGCATACATCGCTTTATCCGCCGTCTCAATCGCATCGCCGAGTTCAGTCAACGAGTTAAATCCCGCCACGCCGTAAGAAACCGTGACCGTGATCGGCACGCTCGTCCAGCGGCGGCAATTCTCTTCCAGAATCTCATTCAATTTTTTCATACGCTTCAACGCGTCCGCTTGCGGCAGGTTGAACATCAACACGAGAAACTCATCGCCGCCCCAACGAAACAGCATGTCGTCCGCACGCACGAGCGAGCGCATCGCACGCGCCACCGCGCGAATCGCTTTGTCGCCGACTGTGTGACCAAACGTGTCGTTGATCGGCTTGAGGTTGTCGATGTCGATCACCGCGACGCTGCCGGAAGTTTTCGACTCCTCGCCTTTTTCCGGACGTCGTAACAACGAGTGAAACGCGTGACGATTCAACGCTTCGGTTAACGGATCCATCTGGACCAGCAACTCAAGCTGATCGCGCGCTTCGGTTAGTTTTCGGTTCGCGAGTTCCACTTCGCGTCGCACGCTCTCCATCAGGACCATCACCGTCCCGAAGCCGAGCAACATTTCGAAGAGCAAGTCGACGACCGACGTGTATTGCAGATACGTCGCCGGCACGGTGATGCCCCAAAGTCCTTTGCGCGCGCCGAAGACGGGAACGTAGTGCAGAAAGCAGGCAGTCAGAAGCAGCAACGCCGCGGACATCACGCGCACACCGGCGCTGTGGTCCTGTTCCTTGAAACCGCGGTGCAGCGTGATGAACGCCGTCATGAACAAGACCGCAACGATCGCGGAATGGATCATGAAGAGATCGTTGAAGTCGCGCGAAGCGTACGGCAGCACGAGTGCCACGACGATCGGAGGAACGAGGAAGTAAGCGCGTGGTCTTGGCAGTGGCGTATCGCTCACTTGATTGCGGCAGCCGGCAATGAACAGCAAACCAAACAGGTATTCGCCGAAGAAGTAGAGCGAGTAAAAGAGTTTTTGTGTGGGCTCAACGTGGAAGCCGATGAAGAGACTGAGCAGCGCCACCGACAGACTGGCCCACGAGGCGGTCCAGTATTTTAGAGACGCGCTCTTGATCGACGACCGCATGAAAAGGGACAGCAGGGTGATTAGGAGGATGCCACCGCACTGAATAGCCAAACCGACATTCGAATCCATAGACCGGAACCTCGTTTAGGGAAGAACGAGTGGGGACGAACAGGAAGCCTGGGCTTGAGGTATTAGAACCTGGACAGGTAAGGAGACCTGCCGTTGAGGATTTTAGCCGAGGCGGCCCACCCAGGCCAAGACTTTTCTGCCGCGGCATTTTTCTACGAATGAGACTATAGGCTGTTGAGGACCTTGTGCTCCAACTCGGCGTGGTCGAAATCCCTGTTAAATAACTCGTCGACGGTGAGTTTGTCGTGGTCCATGAGGTACTTCACCAGCATGTAATACTTGAAGTACTGATAGCCGCGATCGTTCTGCGGGTTTGCTTTCCACAGGTTCGCGCCGGTTGCGTAGTCGATCGTCGTTCCGCCCGAAACGTATTCCGCGTAGCCTTCCCTCTTCCACGCCGGCATCGTGACGTTCTTCACGTAACCAAACTTCTCGCGCACCAACAGGTGCGTAACTTCGTGGGCCACTACTTCACTCAGACTTCTTTGGTTGAACGACGGCGCTTTCCGGAAAACAAGATCTCGCGCTACATCGGCATCGTTGATGAACACGTTGTTCGTCGGCAGGAGGCCGAACCCTTTGCCGAAGGAGTTCGCACCGATGTAAAGGCTCAGCGCGGAATAAAGCT
>DASXXL010000188.1:0-7831 GCA_036503085.1 Pyrinomonadaceae bacterium
TGCACGTCGATGATCTTGCCGATCTGTTCGCGCGAGAGCTGGTGGAAGACCACGATGTCGTCGATACGATTCAGAAACTCCGGCTTGAAATTAAGCCGCAACTCCTGCATGACAGCTTCACGCACCTGTTTCTCGTCGCCCTCGGCAGCCTGGCTCTCACGCGAGCCGAGGTTCGAAGTCATGATCAAAACGGTGTTCTTGAAATCAACCGTTCGACCTTTCGAGTCCGTCAGTCTGCCGTCGTCGAGAATTTGAAGCAGAACGTTGAAAACGTCTGGATGTGCTTTCTCGATCTCGTCGAAGAGAACGACTGAATACGGCCGGCGACGCACTGCTTCTGTGAGCTGTCCACCTTCGTCGTAACCAACGTATCCCGGCGGTGCTCCGATCATGCGTGCGACAGCGTGCTTCTCCATGTACTCCGACATATCGAGCCGGATCATCGCCCGTTCATCGTCAAATAGGAATTCCGCAAGCGCGCGTGCCGTTTCAGTCTTGCCAACACCGGTTGGACCAAGAAAGATAAACGAACCAATCGGACGATTCGGATCCTGCAAGCCTGCGCGTGCACGCCTGACGGCGTTTGCAACTGCTGCGAGTGCTTCTTCCTGACCGATAACGCGATTACCGAGACGGTCTTCCATCGTAACGAGCTTCTGCATCTCGCCTTCGAGCATTCGCGAAACGGGAATGCCCGTCCACTTCGCAACGACCTCCGCGACGTCTTCTTCGTCAACCTCTTCCTTCAGCATCACGCCGTCTTGTTGGAAGTTCGCGAGCTTGTCCTGATCGATTTTGAGCCTTCGCTCGAGCTCCGGAATCTTGCCGTATTGAATCTCGGACGCGCGCGCAAGCTCGCCGTTGTTACGTGCCTGATCGAGTTGGAAGCGAAGCTGTTCCAGCTCGGCTTTGGCGGAGCGAATGTGATCGATGGCTTCTTTTTCAGACTGCCACTTCGCTTTCATGCCGGCTGAAGTTTCCTTCAAGTCGGCAATGCGCTGCTCGATCTCGCGCAAGCGTTCTTTCGACTTCTCGTCTTCTTCTCGTTGCAACGCCTGGCGCTCAATCTCCAACTGGATGATCTCGCGCTCCAGTTGATCGATCTCCTGTGGAAGGGAATCGATCTCAATGCGCAGACGCGAAGCAGCTTCGTCAATCAGGTCGATCGCTTTGTCAGGCAGGAAACGATCTGTGATGTAGCGATTCGAAAGTGTCGCTGCGGCGACGATTGCAGAGTCTTTGATGCGAACGCCGTGATGCACTTCGTAACGCTCCTTCAAACCACGAAGAATCGCAATCGTGTCTTCAACCGTCGGTTCGCCGACGAACACGATTTGAAAACGCCGCTCGAGCGCCGCGTCTTTTTCGATGTGTTTCTTGTACTCGTTGAGCGTGGTTGCGCCGACGCAGCGGAGTTCGCCGCGCGCGAGCGCCGGCTTCAACATGTTCGAAGCGTCGATCGCGCCTTCGGCCGCGCCCGCGCCGACGAGCGTGTGCAGCTCGTCGATGAAGAGAATGATCTGCCCTTGCGCGTTCTCGATCTCTTTCAAAACTGCTTTCAAGCGATCTTCAAACTCGCCGCGATACTTCGCGCCTGCGAGCATCGAGCCGAGATCGAGCGCCACGAGACGTTTGTTACGCAACGTTTCCGGTACGTCACCCGAAACGATTCGTTGGGCCAGGCCTTCGACGATCGCGGTCTTACCAACGCCGGGTTCGCCAATCAACACTGGATTGTTTTTCGTGCGTCGTGAAAGTACCTGGATCGTGCGGCGAATCTCGTCGTCGCGGCCGATGACGGGATCGAGTTTTCCTTTGCGCGCCTGCTCCGTCAGATCGCGCGCATACTTCGAAAGTGCCTGGTAGTTCTGTTCGGCGTTTTGATCGGTGATGCGCGAACCACCGCGCGTCTGTTCGATCACTTTGAAAAGATCTTCCTTCTTAACGCCGTGCTGGCGCAGGATCTTTCCCGCTTCGCCGTTTTGGTCGTCCACGATCGCCAGCAACAGATGCTCGGTCGAGATGAACTCGTCCTGCATCTTGTCTGCCTGCTGTTGCGCGGCAGTGAAGACCTGGCTCAAACGCGGACTGAAATACTGCTGGCCTCCCTGCACGCGCGGAAAACGCGCGACCGCAGCCTGCGTGTCATTGAGAATAACAGCCACGTTGGCGCCGAGTTTTCCGAGTACGGGCCTGACGATGCCTTCAGGTTGTTCGAGCATCGCGATCAAGAGGTGCTCGGGTTCGACCTGTTGGTGTTGATTTCGTTCGGCCAGCTCGATGGCCGACTGAATTGCTTCCTGCCCTCGCAGGGTGAATTTTTCTAAACGCATCTTGCCTGCAACCTGCTGAAAACTGTTCTGCTAAAAGAGCCGAACGGGCTCGGTGTTCGCATCCCAAACTGCGACGAGCCCGCTCGCGATGTGCCGCCTCAAATTATTACTTACCGGCAGAAGCTTCTTTGCTCTTGCTGGTCTGTGCCGTCGTTTCGATCGTCTTGCGGGCGCCTTCGCCCTCCGTGCCTTTCACTTCAATGCGCCGAGCTTTGGTCTCTTCGCGTTTCGGCAACGTCACGCGCAGGACGCCGTTGTTGTATTCGGCAGTCGCGCCTTCCGCGGAAACGGTTTGCGGCAGAGTGAAAGACCGGGTAAACGCGCCATACGAGCGCTCGACTCGATGGTAGTTGTCGGTGTCATCCGTCTTCTCAAACTTGCGCTCGCCACGCAGAGTGATGACGTTATTCTCAATGGACAGGTCGAAGTCTTCCTGCTTCATGCCCGGCAGTTCGGCTTCGAGGACGATCTGGTCCTTGTTCTCATAGATGTCGACGCTGGGCGCCCAGGCGCCGCGGCCGATGCCCTCATCACCGAACGAGCGGGTGAGATTGGTCGAGAACAAACGATTTACTTCCTCTTGCAGAGTGCGAAGGTCCCGGAAAGGGTCATACCGCACGATACTCATGACTTCAAACTCCTCCTTCTTTATTCCTTGTTTGGGTGGCTCACGCCAAGGCGTGAGCGTGACGGCATAATAAACCTTGAGTGTGTTCTTGTCAACCACGTCTCAGACCTCACCGCGGGACCCTTGGAGAAGCCGTTAAATGCCGAAAAAGCGCTTGATAGACGAGAGTAGCCCCGCCGACGAGTCGGTTTCCGGAGCTGAGGCGTCGGCTTGTGAGGCGAGTCCCTGCCGCCGTTCGGCGATAATAAAACTGAGCGACTCAACCAGGTCGGGATTCGTATCGAAGACCCGTTTCATCGCGGCGTGCCCGATTTCGAGGACTTCGGTTTCTTCCTGTGCGACCACGTTTGCCGTCCGCGGCTCGCCGGTAAATAAGGCCATCTCGCCGAAGAAATCGCCCTCGTTAAGCGTGGCGACCGTTCTCGGCCGTCCATTCTCATTCACCTGCACGCGGACACGTCCGTTGTGGACCACGAACATCGACGAGCCGGGATCGCCAGCCCGAATCACCATCTCGCCCGGCGCGAACACGTGACGGACGGCCGCTTGCGCCAGCATTCCCGTTTCTTCAACCGACAGCGGCGCAAAAATATCGACGGCCGATAAGCGCTCGACGATCGCGCCGCCGTCAGCATGCGCCGCTCGACTCGGACGCTCGACAAAAAGCGTGCGGGTCGGAAACGCGAAGTTCAGACCGGCGCGACGAAACGCATACCAGATGCGCTGCCGGACGAGAGCGTCGGTGTCGTTATATTTGGCGTAGTCCTCGAGCCAGTACTTCACTTCGTAATCGACGCCGCTGTCGCCGAAATTTCTAATCCGGACAATCGGCGGCACTCGGCTTGAGACATTCTCCGCCTCGCGCACTGCTTCACGCACGACGTGGATCGTCTTCGCGGGCGAGTCAGTGTAGAGAGCATTAAAGAAGACGAGACGCGCATTCAGGTTATCGCGGGAGCAAACCTCGATCGGCTCGCGCGCGGCGTTGCTGTTGGCGATCAGCACGACGTGGTTGCTGAACGTGCGAATCTTGATTGCGCGCCAACTGATCTCTTCAACCACGCCCGTGTGACGTTCCGCGCCCACGACGATTACGTCGCCCACCTGAAACGGCCGGTCCGCCTGCAGCGAGATGCCGGAGAAGAAATTGCCAAGCGTGTCCTGGAGCGCGAGACCGAGAATCACGCCAAAGATGGCGGACGTCGTGAACAGCGCGCCGAGGTTCACTTCGGGAAACAAAAACGTGAACGCGATCAGCAAAAGGATCGTGAAGGCGACAATCGTGAAGATGTTGCGGATCAGCGTCGGCGCGTCGATGCGTTTGAGCCGGAAGGCGAGTCCGAAGAAAAGGAAATTGAGGGCTCGGACAAAGAGGTACGCGAGGATGCCGATCAGCAGTAACTTGACGACGTTGATGATCGTGCCGGCGCTCATCGACGGGCGCGTGCCCATGCGATGTTCGAGCAGCGACCTGACTGTTGGTTCGAAGTGCCAGAAAAGGTAGATGGCGAGCAGGGCTGCGGCCAGCGCGACGAGGAACAGAATCAGGTTGTTTGTTAAGCGGGGGCGCGACACGGCGCTATTTTTATCACAAACGCACGAACCCGGGGAAAATAGTCATCGCGATATAAAGGACCGAAAGGACCGTCACGACGATGGCCGTGACCCAGGCCGCGAGGTTGTAGATTGGTCCATTGACCTTCGTACCCATCAGTTCGCGGTTGTTTACCAGTTTGAGAATCGCGAAGAGGACGAACGGCAGCAGCAGGCCGTTGATGACTTGCGTCATTAGCAGCACGCGAAACAGCGGCAGATTCGGAATCACGGCGATCGCCGCGCCGACCGCCACGATGAACGTAAACGTGCCGAGAAATATCGGCGCTTCACGAAAACTGTGCGACACGCCCTTCTCGAATCCGAGTGCCTCGCTGATCGAATAAGCGGTGGCGAGCGGCAACACGCCGGCTGCCAGCATCGACGCTCCAAATAGTCCAACGCCGAAAAGCACCTCTGCGTAACGACCGGCGAGTGGCCGCAAAGCGCGCGCGGCATCGGCCGCGGTGGCGATTTGAGTTCCGGACTGGTGCAGCGTGGCCGCAGTCGAGACGACGATAAAGAAGACAATCAGGATGGCGAAGATCGTTCCGACCCAGACGTCAGTTTTCGTCTCTGAATAGTTGTCGGCAGTGACGCCTTTCTCGACGACGGACGATTGCACGTAGACCTGCATGTACGGCGAGATCGTCGTACCGATAACGGCAACGAGTGTGAAGACGAAAGCGTGTTCGATTCGCATCGTCGGCTTCACGAGGCCAATGCCGACCGCAGTCCAATCCGGTCGAGAAAGAAACGCAGAGACGATGTAGCCGAGAAAGACGAGCGACATCAGCAAAAACGCCTTCTCGACTTTCTTATACGAGCCCTTCGCCACCAGCCACCACACGAGAATCGCCGCGAGCGGCACGGCGATGAAACGCGAGACTCCGAACAACTCCGCGGCGGCGGCGATGCCGACGAACTCGGAAACCGTCACACCGGCGTTGGCGATCAAAAGCGCAAGCATGACGAGCGCCGTCCAGCGCACGCCGAAGCGCTCGCGAATCAGATCGGAAAGTCCTTTGCCCGTGACGGCGCCCATGCGCGCGCACATCTCCTGCACGATCCCGAGACTGATGGCGATGGGAATGAGAATCCAGAGGAGGGAATAACCAAACTCTGCGCCTACGGAAGCGAAGGTCGCGATGCCGCCCGCGTCATTGCCGGCGTTCGCGGTGATCATGCCGGGACCGAGAATCGCCAGGAACACGAGCAGACGACGGCGCAGCGCCACCGTGCGGCGCACGCCATGAGCGCCACGCCGCATTAATCGGCGTCCCGCAGCTCTGACTGCTGCTCCTGATTCGGCCACTTGGAGGTTCTCCGTCCTTCATTAGTTCTATCTGTCCTGGGACCGCAGGCGTCTCGCCTGCTGGTTTCGTTTGCCGCTCCATGCAATGACATGCAGGCGAGACGCCTGCGGTCCCATGGTTAACCTAACAAACGCGGCAGGCGTTGCCGCCAGTCTTTCGGCAGCAGGATTTCCATTGCGTCGTCTACCGTGATGATGCCGAGTATATCTCCTGACTCGTCAACTACGGGAAGCGCGAGCAGGTTATATTCCGCCATGCGCTGCGCGACTTCCCGCGCCGGCTCGTGCGGATCGGCGCTTTGAATGTCGGTGCGCATCACGTCTTCGAGCGGCATCGACGGGTCGGCCAGAATCAAACTGCGCAACGCGATCACGCCGCAGAGCTGCCATGAGTTCTCTTCCTTCACGACGTAGAGGTAATAGATCATGTTTGGCGTTTCCGCCATTTCGCGCAGACGCGCGAGCGCTTCGCCGACCGTGAGCTCGCGCGGCAGCGTTACAAACTCCGTCGTCATCAAGCCGCCGGCGGTGTCGTCTTCATAAGGCAGCAACTCGGCGACGTCGGCTTGTTCCTCATCCTCCATCAGGCCGAGCAGCTCTTCGGCTTTCTCTTCGGGAAGATCGCCGAGCACGTCGGCGGCTTCGTCGGGCGACATCCATTCGAGAATGTCGGCGGCGCGTTCCTGGTCCATGTCGCCGAGGATGCGTGCCTGGTGTTCGGCGGGCATCTCTTCGAGTGTTTCGGCGGCGGTTTCGTCGTCGAGTGATTCGACAACCTCGGAGCCGTGGTGATACGAGAGCGCTTCGGCGAGACGCGCGATCTCGACCGGGTGCAGACGCGCGAGTTTGTCGCTCGAAGATTTCAATTGGACGGTGGCTGCATCAGTGGCGAGATAGCCGATGTCGGCCCAGTCGAGCACTTCGACTGGTCTGCGACTACCGGCAAAGCGCGCAGGCGCGAGCCGTCGCCAAAGACCTTGCAGACTCACGTCAGCGCCGGTTACGCGCCACTCACCGGCGGCCTCGATGATCTGGACGTCGTTGACACGGACCACGCGTTTGCCGTCGACGTCGATCAGTTGTTTATCGAGCACGTCGCGCGCGAGCAGCACTTCGCTTTCGCGGCGGACGAACGGTCGCAGATCGAGTATGTCAGAGTTGAGCCGCACACCGTTTTGGTTCAACTCCGTGATACGCCAGCGCGACAGGAAAAAGTCACGGCGGCGGTAACGCGCGACGAGACCCGTGAGCGGCGGATGGTCCTCCTCGCCGAGGCGGACGATCACATCCTTCACGGTAGCCACACGTTCCCCTTCGAGGTCGCGTATCGGGCGACCCAACACCTGCGACAGGTAGAGCATCGTTCAACCGCCTTATAAAACTGTTCGCTGCTATCTTACGCTGAAAGCGTAAGCGAGTTACAGCCCAGGGTTGTTTCAACCCTGGGTGAAAGACAGAAATACGATTTGCAACGCTGAAAGCGTTGGCCAACTCTCTCAGAGTTGCGACGGTTGGCGGTTGTTGACCCAGGGTTGCGGCAACCCTGGGCTGAAGTTGGCGAACGCCTTCGGCGTACGCGACATGTGGGAGTAAAGGCTAGTGTCCGTCGAGAAACTTCTTTGCGGCGGTGAGGGTGGGGTCGCGGTGAGAGTAGATGTCGGAGCGAGTGATACGGGTGAATTCGTCGGGTGTTATGCCGACGTCCTGGAGACGAGCGCCGCTCGCAGTGCGGTAATCAAACTCGCTCACGTCCAACACGCCGCCATCGGGCAGCGCGTGTCTGGTTCTGATCGCGAGCACGCAGCCACACGTGCCGGAGCCGATCACGCGTGCACGCCGCCGCGCCTGCAACGCCGCCACCATGATCTCCGCCGCACTCGAAGTGCTTTCACTCGTCAACACCACGAGCGGAAGTTTGATCTGCGACAACTGCGGCACACGCCAAAGCCGCTTCGAATAGGT
>DASXXL010000189.1:0-20594 GCA_036503085.1 Pyrinomonadaceae bacterium
CGGCGGCGAACAGCAACGCGTCGCAGTCGCACGCGCACTCATCACCGAACCGCAGCTAGTCCTCGCCGACGAACCCACCGGCAATCTCGACTCTTTCGTCGGCGAAGAAATCGGTCACACACTCGTCAGTTATGCGAAAACTCACGCTGCGATCGTCATCATCGCCACGCACAGCCCGACTTTGGCACAACTTTGTGACTACTCACTCGTACTTGAAGGCGGGCGGTTAAAGCTCTGAAATAGCGGCTGCGTTGCGTCTTTTCATAGGTTATAATGCGCGCAGTTGCCGGGCAGTCAGTTTCGCCGGCCAGTAATCATAAAAGCTTTTTACTAAAACCAGATGTTCGAACGTTACACTGAAAAAGCGCGCCGAGTTATCTTCTTCGCGCGTTACGAGGCTTCCCAATTCGGAGCGCCGGCAATCGAACCGGAGCACCTTCTGCTGGGCCTGATGCGCGAAGATAAAACCCTCACGGGGCGCTTCTTTCCGCGCGCGCAGGTTTCCATTGAATCAATTCGCAAAGAAATAGAAGGCCGCACGCTCCTGCGCGAGAAGATCTCGACTTCGGTCGAGTTGCCGCTCGCGCCTGAAACGAAGCACGTGCTTGCTTACGCGCACGAAGAAAGCGACCGGCTGCAACATCGTCACATCGGCACCGAACATCTTCTGCTCGGTCTGCTGCGTGAAGAGCGTTCGATGGCCGCGGAGATTCTTTACGAACGCGGTCTTCGCTTGAACGCGGTGCGCGATGAGATCGCGCGGCAATCGGGCGCTGACAACCGCACGACGCAAAAGAAAGACACGCCGCATCTCGTCGAGTTCTCGCGCGACTTAACTGAAGACGCCGCGAACGACAAACTCGATCCGTTGATCGGACGCGAAGCGGAGATCGAACGTGTCGTGCAGATTCTCTGCCGCCGCACCAAGAACAATCCGGTTTTGATTGGCGAACCGGGCGTCGGCAAGACGGCGATCGTAGAAGGACTCGCGCAACGCATCGTGCGCGGCGACGTTCCTTCGTTCCTCGAAAACAAACGCATCCTTTCGCTCGATCTTTCTTTGATCGTCGCCGGCACGAAGTATCGCGGACAGTTTGAAGAACGTTTGAAGCAGATCATGCGCGAGCTCGTCGAGAACCCGCAGTACATCGTGTTCATCGACGAACTGCACACGCTCGTCGGCGCGGGGTCCGCGGAAGGTTCACTCGACGCGGCCAACATTTTGAAACCGGCGTTGTCACGGGGCGAGATTCAGTGCATCGGCGCGACCACGCCCGCGGAGTTTCGCAAGTCGATCGAAAAAGATCGCTCGCTCGAACGGCGTTTTCAGGCGGTGAAAGTCCCGCCGCCGTCCGAGGCGGAAGCGGTCAGCATTCTCGACGGTGTGCGCGAGCGTTACGAGAGTTTTCACCAGGTTCATTACACCGACGACGCGTTGCAAGCCGCGGTTTACCAGTCGCATCGTTACATTCCCGATCGTTTCCTGCCTGACAAAGCCATCGACGTGATCGACGAAGCGGGCGCGCGCGTGAAGTTGCGCGTGCGGCGCGAACAGGGAAATCTCGCCGATTGGAACGAGCTCAACGAATGGTCGAGATCTTACGGCGACACCGCGAGCCTGCGCATGACCAATGAAGATGCGCTCGTTTCCGCGGAAGTCACGCGCGACGACGTTGAAGACGTGATCGCACGCTGGACCGGCATTCCGGTCAACTCGTTGAAAGAAGAAGAGACGCAGAAGCTGTTGCGTATCGAAGTCGAGTTGCACAAGCGCGTTATCTCGCAGCGTCCCGCAATCTCCGCGCTCGCGCGCGCGATCCGCCGTTCGCGTGCGGGTTTGAAGAATCCTTTGCGGCCGGTCGGTTCGTTCCTTTTCTTAGGACCGACGGGTGTGGGCAAAACGGAAGTCGCCCGCTCGCTGGCGCAGTTTCTGTTCAGCAGTGAACGCGCGCTGATTCGCTTCGACATGTCGGAGTTTATGGAGAAACACTCCGTCTCGAAACTGATCGGCTCGCCGCCGGGATACGTCGGCCACGAAGAAGGCGGTCAGTTAACCGAGCGCATCAAGCGTTCGCCATACTCCGTTCTGCTCTTCGACGAGATCGAAAAGGCGCACCCGGACATCTTCAACATCCTGCTCCAGGTGTTTGAAGACGGCATCCTGACCGACGCGCTCGGCAACACGGTCGATTTCAAGAACGCCATCATCATTATGACTTCAAACATCGGCGCTCGCTTCATCCAGAAGAAGGGCACGCTCGGGTTCCAGGCGAACACCGACGCCAGCCGTGAAAAAGTCGAAGAGATGGTGATGTCGTCCGTGCGGCAGACGTTCAATCCCGAGTTCATCAACCGTCTCGACGAGATCATCATCTTCGACCAACTGCTCGACGAAGAACTGCTCGAAGTCGTCCAGCTTCAGATCGAACAGATCAATCGCACGATGAGCCGGCACGGGTTCGAAGTCCGGCTGACCGACGAGGCCAAGCGTTGGATCGTGGAGAAGACCTGCGCGGACCGGCTCTACGGCGCGCGACCGATTCGCCGGGCGCTCCAGAAGTACGTTGAAGATCCATTGTCAGAGGCGTTGATTCAGGGGCAATTGGAGGGATCGTCGCTGGTCGAGGTCTTCCTGAACGGCAACGAATTGGATTTCCGCCCGGCCGGTGTTGAGACAGCAGACGACGACGCGCTGCTGATCCACTGAAGGGCAATTGCGGTAAAGACTATAAGGCCACGGATAACATGGATTTGTGTCATTCCGTGGCCTTTGGACTTTCCACTTTTTTGCCTTATAATGCGCCACTTTGCTACTCAAAAGCTGGCAACTGGGTTTCCTGAGCCTGAATCAAACGGCTGTCTGCGAACCAGTTCGGCAACGAGCGGCTTTTGCGTTAAGTATCAGTCTCTGGACTAGTATTCACTCATTAGCTCCCCGAAGTTTCTGAGGCCCCGAAAGAACTACTGAGGGAATTGGTGCCTATGCACTCATATCGCGCGTTCTGGCTTTTCTTCTTAAGTGTATTCATTGGAATTTCCGTCAGCTTCGCCACTCCCCGACGCGTCAACGCCCAGCAGACGCAGCAGCGATTAGTTGAAAACGTCGATATCGTCGGCAACCGCCGTCTCCGCAAAGACGACATCCTTTATTACATTCAAACCCGGCCCGGCGACGTCTATAACGAGGAGCAGGTCCAACGCGACTACCAAACGCTCCTTTCGCTCTCATTCTTCGACAAAACAGCGACGCGCGTGCTGACCGAAAACGGTCCGCGCGGCGGCGTCAACATCATCTTCGAGGTCAAGGAGCTGCCAATCATTCGCGACCTGACTTTCGAGGGACTGCATAGCGTTCAGGAATCTGACGTGCTCAAGGCATTCCGCGAGCGGCGCGTCGGCGTGTCGAAGGAAAACGCTTACGACCCGGTCAAGGTGCAGAACGCGAAGCGCGTCATTAAAGAGTTGCTCGCCGAGCACGGCCATCCTAACGCGACGGTCGAAGAGCGCACGGAAGAAGTCTCCGCCACATCGCTGGCGCTTACGTTTGCAGTTGATGAAGGCGACCGCGTTCGCGTCGTTGAAATTCAGTTCGAAGGCAATCAGGTTTTTAGCGACGGCGCGCTGCGCGGCGCGATGAAGTACGTCAAAGAGGCGGGACTAATCAGCCGCTTCAAAGGCCTCGATATTCTCCACCGCGAGAAGCTCGATTATGACCTGCGCCTCGTCGACAACTACATGCGCTCGAAAGGCTACTTGCAGGCGCGTCACGGCGAGCCGCGCATCGAGAGCGTCGGACCGCGTCGCACCGGTTTTCCGATCCTGCCGTTGCCGTTCTTATCGTCAACCGACGAAGGTCTGCGCATCACGGTTCCCATCGTCGAAGGCAAGGTTTACCGGCTCGGCGAGTTCAAGGTTGAAGGCAATTCGATCTTTTCCGAAGACCAGATTCGCGCCGTTGTCGGTCTGAACAAAGGCGACATCGCTGACGGCGAAAAAGTCAGCAAGGGACTGTTTGAGAACCTGAAGAAGTTTTACGGCCAACAGGGTTTCATCGAGTACACCGCGGAACCGGTTCCGACCTTCAAAGACAATCCGCAGAACCCGAACGAAGGCATCGTCGATTTCACGATCACGATTGAAGAAGGAAAACAGTTTACGTTGCGGCGGCTGGAGTTTGTCGGTAACACGTTCACGCGCGACAACGTGCTGCGCCGCGAAGTGCTGATCAACGAAGGCGACATCTACAACGACGCGTACTGGGAATATTCCGTCGTCAAACTGAATCAGCTTGGTTACTTCAATCCGATCGACAAAGACAAAGATGTCGATCGCCGTACGAACGATGAAGAAGCGACGGTCGATCTCTCGTTGAAAGTCAGCGAGCGCGGCCGCCAGCAGATCTCTTTCAACGGCGGTATCTCGGGTATCGGTGGTTCGTTCTTCGGTCTCGAATATTCGACGAACAACTTGCTCGGACGCGGCGAGGTTTTGTCATTCAACCTCGCGGCCGGCAATCGTCAGCGTTCGTTCCAGTTCTCGTTTACCGAGCCCTACATCAAGGACCGTCCGATCAGCGCGGGCTTTTCGCTGTTCGCGTTTTCGCAAAAGTTCTTCGGCGAGGGAACGTTCCTTTCGCAGAACCTCAACGCTCAGCAGGATCTGCTCAATTCGGTGTTCAATCTGAGCAACATTGACGAGCGAAACCTCTTTACGCGCGACTCGTATGGCGGCTCGATCTTCGTCAGCGCGCCGTTGTCTGAGTTTTATCGCAAGCGACGCTTCACGCAGTTTTCGCGCATCGGCGCGTCGTATCAGCTCTCGCTTTCGAGCGTGAAGGATCCACAGGCTAATTCGGATCCAAACAATCCGACTTCTTTCATTCCCGTCGTCTACAACCAGCCGAACATTCTGACGAGCCGCGGCACGTTGACGTTCACTTACGACACGCGCAACGCCAACATCGACCCGACGAGTGGTCGTGAGCTTTCGGTCGCGCTCGCAGTGGCCGGTCTCGGCGGCGACGTTCGCACGTACCAGCCAACGCTCTCTTACACGCAGTTCTTCCCGATGCGCCGGAAACGATCGCGGCATCCGGAAGTCTTCGGCTTCCGCATCATCGCGGGCACGGTCGGAAGTTTCGCCACTTCGCAAAAGGTCAGAGACGCGAACTCGCTGGCTTTCGTAGGCGGCGTACCGATCTTCGAGAGGTTCTTCCTGGGCGACGAGTTTACGATCCGCGGTTACAACGTTCGTTCGATCAGCCCGATCGCACCGGTCGATACGTTCATCTCTTCCCGCAACGTCGTGTTAGCTGAGAATCCCAGTGGCAGTCCGATTGCGATTCCGGGATTACCGGCGGGTGCGATAAGTCTCGGCACGTTCACCGGAACGAGCGGTGCGAACGTCGCGCTCTTGCCGCGTTCGTTTACCTCTGTCGGTGGCGACACGCAGGTGCTCGCGAACCTCGAATACCGCATCCCGATCATCGGCGATGCCGTCAGTCTCGCGGCCTTTGCCGATATCGGCAACGCGTTCAACATCCGCACGAAGAGCGACCAATCCTTCTCGAGTAACTTTCTCGCTGACCAGCCGTTTCTTGGGTCTGTCGGCGCGACGACGTGTGCGCGCTTCAGTGTCAATGGAGTCAGGCTTCAAGTGCCGATCAGCCTGAGCTCGCTGGCGCTTTGCAATAACCCCAATCTTGCCGCCTCGCCTTTCTTCGGTCTCGTCGCCCGCGACAATCGCATCGTGAGCGAGGCCGAACTCGAAGAGGCCAGACGCCTCGACGTCGATCCGGCGACAGGCCTGCCGCCAGGCTTCCAGCAGGTGTTTCTCCGAGGCGAGGCGCAGACCAACAGCGTAGTCAGATTGTCGGAAAGTTTGTTCTCGAAATTCACCGATTATCGGTCCAGTTTGGGCATGGAAGTGCGCGTCCAGGTGCCGGTCATCAATGTACCGTTTCGTTTGATCTTTGCGTATAATCCCAACGCCCGCCAGGATCAGGTTATCGACGGGTTTCCGTTCTTCTTTAATGAAAAAAAGAAAGTCATTCGCTTCAGTGTCGGGCGGACCTTTTAATTACTTGAGCCAACCAATCGCGGCTGAATAGACACTAAAGGGTTTCGTCCCGTCACCTCAATAAGGAGTACTACAAGAAAGTTATGAAGATAGCTCGCATTTTCGTGATCGTGGCCGTGCTCGCGATCGTTGCCGCTTCCGTGTCGGCCCAAACCAGACCAACAGCCACGCCCGCGGCGCCGCCAGCGAGCCAGGCGACGGTAGCGGTGCCCGATAGCAAGATCGCGATGATCTATTCGGATGCCTTCATGGATCCGAAAACCGGCATTGCGAAATTCAGCAGTCTGCTCAACACGCTCAACCGCGAGTTTCAGCCGCGGCAGACTGAGTTGCAGGGCCTGCAGACGCGCATCAATACGTTGACCAAAGAGATCAACGACACGCAGAGCGTTGCCGACCCGAACACGATCCGGCAAAAACGCGATCAGCTCGATCAGCTCAATACCGAGTACAAGCGCAAAGGCGAAGATGCCGAAGCTGCTTACAACAAGCGCCGCCAGGACATCTTCATGCCGTTGCAGCAGGACATCGGCAAGGCCCTGGAAGCTTTCGCTAAAGCCCGCGGCATTACCGTGATTGTTGACGGCAGCCAGGTTCCGCTTGTTTACGCCGCCGACAGCATCGACATTACTCGGGCTTTCATCAACGAGTTCAACAGCAAGAACCCGGCGACGGCCGCGGTAACCACTCCGTAGTGGTTAACGGCCAAACCGGGTGACGGCCCAACTACCATGATTCGAAATCACTTTCTTCCGGTTAGCGCGCTGCTCGTCGTGGCCTTCGCCGCAACGATCAGCGCGCAACAGCAACCGGCCAGACCGGCGGCTGCTCAGCCAACACCAACCCCCTCGGCCGCAGCGCCGGCCGTCGTCAACGTGCCCAACGGCAGAATGGCGGTGATCTACACCGAGGCATTCCTGGACGCCAAAACAGGCATTGCGAGATTCAGCGTGCTCGTGAACAAACTCAACGGTGAGTTTAAAGCTCTCAAAGACGAGATCCAGGGAATGCAGACTCGCGGGCAAGCACTCGAGACTGAAATCCAAAAACTGCAAAGTGCACCGGAAGGCACACCAATCGACCAGCGTTCGCTGCAGGCCAAGATCGATCAGCTCGAACAGTTGAAGAAAGACATTCAGCGCAAAGGCGAAGACGCGCAGGCTGCTTACAACAAGCGCCGCCAGGAGCTTTTCACGCCGTTGCAGGATGAGGTTGGCCGAGCACTGGAAGCCTTCGCGAAAGCGCGCGGAATCAACGTCATCGTGGATGCCGGGCAGGTGCCGCTGCTCTACATCGCAGACAGCATCGACATCACCCGCGCTTTCATTACTGAATTCAACAGCAAGAACCCGGCTACTGCCTCGGCGAGCCCGGCGCCATAACAACGTTGCCGATTGTCAATTGCCGATTGCCAATTGACGCTGCGTGTCTAAGAATCGGAAATCGGCAATCGACAATCGACAATTCATGGAAACGGTCCTCGACTCCCAGGCAATTCAAAAGCTGCTGCCGCATCGTTATCCCTTCCTGCTTGTCGACCGCATCGTCGAGCTTGTGCCGCGCGAACGCATCGTCGGCATCAAGCAAGTCAGCATCAACGAATACTTTTTTCAGGGCCACTTTCCCGGCGCGCCGGTGATGCCCGGCGTGCTCGTCGTCGAAGCGTTGGCCCAAGTCGGCGCGGTGCTGGCGTTGCGCGAGATTGAAGATCGCGATCAGAAGCTCGTGCTGTTCACCGGTATCAAGGAAGCTCGCTTTCGCCGGCCCGTCGTGCCGGGTGACACGCTCGTGCTCGAAGTTACGGCGCTGCGCATCGGCTCGCGCGTGCAACGCATGCGTGGCGAAGCGAAGGTTGAAGGTCAGTTAGCGGCGGACGCGGAAATCATGAGTATCGTGGCGCCGCGCGAGGCTTCGGATTCAGTCTGATCATGGCGACCGCTACTCATCCGGCTACGATTCATCCGACTGCGGTTGTTAGTCCGAAGGCCAAAATCGGCTACGACTGTTTCATCGGTCCTTACTGCATCGTCGGTGACGAAGTCGTAATCGGCGACAAGGTGCGGCTCGAATCTCACGTCGTGATCGACGGCCGCACGTCGATCGGTCCCAAGACACACGTCTTTCCCTTCGTTTCGATCGGCCTGGCGTCGCAGGATCTCAAATACAAAGGCGAACCATCCGAAACGCGCATCGGCGCGCGCAACAAGATTCGCGAGTTTGTCACCATTCATCGCGGTACCGCGGGCGGCGGCATGATCACGAGCATCGGCGACGACTGCCTGATCATGGCCCAGGCCCACATCGCGCACGATTGCCTCATTGGCAACAGCGTGATCATGGCCAACGCCGCGACCCTCGCCGGCCACGTGATCATCGAAGACCGCGCGAATATCGGCGCGTACTCCGGCATACATCAGTTCTGCCGCGTCGGCAAAGAAGCCTACATCGGCGGCTATTCAGTCGTTGTCAAAGACGCGCTGCCGTTTGCTTTGACCGTCGGCAATCACGCGAAGTGTTACGGCTTGAATATCACCGGCATGAAGCGGCGTCGTTATCCGCGGCCGACGATCGACGCGCTGCATCACGCTTTTCACCTGCTGCTCTCCGCGAAACTCAACACCAGCCAGGCAGTCGAACGCATCCGCGAAGAGATCCACGACTCGCCGCCTGAAGTCTCATACGTCCTTTCCTTTATCGAAGAATCAAAGCGCGGCGTTACGAAATGAAGTTCGGACTGATTGCCGGCAACGGAAGGTTTCCTTTCATGGTTGTCGAAGGTGCGCGGCAATCAGGCGCTGAGCTCGTCGTGGCCGCCATTCGTGAAGAAACGGATCCGGAGATCGAACGTCTCGCCGATCGCGTGATGTGGGTCGGCATCGGCCAGCTCGGCCGCATGATTCGTTTCTTCAAGGAAGAAGGCGTCGAGAAAGCGATCATGGCCGGGCAGGTGAAGCACGTGCAGATCTTCAGTCGCGCGGTGCCGGACGCGCGCATGTTGAAAGTGCTGCTGAAGCTGCCGCGACGTAACACCGATTCGCTGATTGGCGCGATCGCTTCGGAGTTGCAGAGCGAAGGCATCGAGCTGATCGACTCGACCTATTTTTTGCAGGACAGCCTGCCGTCTGCGGGCACACTCACGCGACGCCAGCCAGACAAACACGAGCGCGACGATATTGAATACGGTTTGGAAGTAGCGCGCGAGATCGCGCGTTTGGACCTCGGGCAGACGATCGTCGTGCGTGGCAAAGCGTGTGTGGCGATCGAAGCGATGGAAGGAACTGATGAGACGATCAGGCGTGCGGGAACGCTCGTGTCCGGGCGGCTCACGGTCGTGAAGCTTGCGAAACCGAATCAGGACATGCGATTCGATGTGCCGGTGGTTGGTGTGCCGACGATTGAAGCGATGAAGCAAGCAGGCGCGACTTGCTTGTGCATCACTGCCGGCAAGACGTTAATGTTTGATCGTAAGCAGATGATTGCGACCGCTGACAAGCAGAAGATCGCAATCGTTGCTGTTTGAAGTGTTAGTTGCTCGGTGAAACCGCCTGGGCTTCGGCGGTGTTCTGCGTGGCCTTCGGATCGTATGGCGTCGCGAGATACTTCTTCGCCACCGCTTGCGCGTTGTCGTAATCGATTCCTGACGCCACCGCTTTGTTGTACTCGGACACCGCACGCTGGCGCTCACCCTTCGCATCGTACGCGTTGCCGCGTTTGATGTGGGCCCACGCTTCGATCCACGACGGCTTCAAGTTGCCGATCAGCGAAGCTTCGAGATTGTCGAGCGCCTGTTGCCAGTTGCGTTGTTCGAGGAAGAGCAGGCCGAGATTGTAGTAGACCCACGAGTTCGACCGGTCCAACTTCAGCGCCGCTTCGAATTGCTGCTGCGCTTCCGCGTAGACGCCTTCCTTCATCTGCTCGATGCCGCGCCGCGCGATGATCGACACGCGCAGATCGTCTGACATGCGTAGTATCTTGTTGTTCGGATCGACGACTACTTCGAGCGGCTGTCCGTTCGACTCGAAATCAAAATCCTCGCTCTTGCCTTCAATGCGGATCGTCGTCGTCTGGTTGTCGCCTTCGGCGCGCAGCAGTAACTCGACCGGCATGCGCAACGTTTCGAGGTTTTGTTTTACTGTGCCGCGCGTGCGGAACTTGCCGGCGCGCGTGCGAATGATTTGATAGTCGACCGTGAACTCCGGCACGCCCGTGCCTTCGATCCATTGCGCGAAGAAGTAACGCAAAGGTTCGCCTGAGATCTGCGTCGCGAGTTTCTCGAACTCATCGATCGAGGCGTTCTTGCCGCGATAATTCTCGAGGAACATGTGCAGCAGCCGGTCGAAGTTTTCGCGGCCGATCGTCTCGCGCAACATGCGAAAGACCATCGAACCTTTGTAGAAGACGATCGACTGGTAAGCGGCCGATTGATCGTCGAGCGCACTCGGCGCGCGCGCGATCGATGCAGTCTGTTCGAACGTCAGCGCGCGTTCCTGTTGTTCGCGCTGGGCTGCATCAAGGCCGCCGGCTGAAAGCGTCGTTTCGCGATAGGCGAACGCGCTCCACTCGGCGAGACCTTGCGAGAGCCACGCATCGTCGAATGACTTGAGCCCGACGGTTTGTCCCCACCACTGGTACGCGATCTCGCGCTCGAGTTTTTCTTCAGGCACCGGACGCGACGCATCGAACATCTTGCTCGATAAAAAGATCATTCCAGGGCCGGAGTAACTGTCCAAACTTTCATCGTCGATCTGCACGACCACCAGCTTGTTGCCAAACAGCGGCACGCCGTATTGCTTGGTGTAGAACTCAAGCACGCGGCCGGTTAGTTCGGCGTATGCGTCCAGCCGTTTTTCACTGCCCGGCATCGCGTATAGCTGGAGCTCGTAATTGTGATAACGGAGATTGCGATTGATGTATTGCCCGGCTGCGAAGTTTCCGATCAGCACCGGATTGCGGTGTACGAAGTGATAACGAACCGCGCCCGACTTGGCGTCCGGCTGGCCCACGACTGCATCGTCGCTCGTGCCCGCGATCTGTAAACCGGCGGGGACGATAAACGTGATGTCCGAAGTGGCTCTGTCCACGGCGTAATCGTGAAAAGGAAACCAGCGCGAGGCGTACATCAGGTAAGAACCTTCAGTGCCGACGTAAGCGAGACGCTTCGTTGCCAGCGGGCCGCCTTCCGGTGAAATCAGCGCGCCGCTCCAGCGAATGCGCAACGTGATTGGTTGATTGGCCGGCATGACCTGGCCGAGATCGATGCGTACGCTTGGTCCAAGGGCGCCGACGCCGACGTTGTCCTGTACGAAGCCGCTCAACTGCTTGCCGTTCATCTCGATGGTCTCGACCTTCAGTGAGCCGTTGAGCTCGAAGACCACGGAGCGCGTGGCGTCGAGCGGCGTGAAGGTCACGTCCGCGCCGGCGCGTAGCATGTGTTCCTCGGGAATGATTTGAGCTTCGATCCGGTAGTGGGTGACGTCGAAACGACTGGCTGGTTGTTGAGGAGCGGGCTGCTGTGACATTCCCTGGGTGGCGAGTATCAGGACCGCGAGAGCCGCCAAAAGGCCAGGGAAGATGGGCTTAAATTTCATCATAACTTTAGATTTTTGCGTACGATTATACAGCCGTTCCAAGTGTTAAGAGGAATGTGCTGCGACGGTTTTGGATGGCACACGGGCCGCAGGCGTTGGCCGATCCATCCACAGATTACACAGATTGCCAGTCTCAGTTAGGGGTACCATTTCGGGAGTCTTACTTCCTGGCACTCTGCGTAATCTGTGGATGGTGTGCCCCCGCTTGACACTAGTTAGGCCACACCTTACATTCTGATTTCTGCGTTGCGCATTCCTGCTCCGCTGAGAGCACTTTCACGTAACAAAAGGAGTCAATATGAGACGCGTCTCTAAGCTTTTTTTACCGACACTTGTCTGCGCGCTCGCTGTTCTCAACGGGCAAGCTCAAACTGCCCGCAGCCCGCGGGTAGACTTCAAAGAAACCACTCTCAAGAACGGCCTGCGCGTGATCACCGTCGAAGACCCCTCGGCGCCAGTGATTGCCGTTTCCGTCACTTACAACGTCGGCTCGCGTAACGAACGCGAGGGCCGCACCGGTTTCGCCCACCTCTTCGAACACATGATGTTCAAAGGCTCCGAGAACGTCGGCTCGGGCGAACACTTCCTACTCGTCTTCAACAACGGCGGCACCATGAACGGTACCACCAACGAAGACCGCACCAACTATTTCGAGGCCCTGCCGGCCAACC
This sequence comes from Pyrinomonadaceae bacterium, assembly GCA_036503085.1. Classification (GTDB taxonomy): domain Bacteria; phylum Acidobacteriota; class Blastocatellia; order Pyrinomonadales; family Pyrinomonadaceae; genus PSRF01. The sequence continues at coordinate 12,338 of DASXXL010000189.1, forward strand.
AGCTCGACCTCGCGCTGTTTCTCGAATCCGATCGCATGCGCAGCCTCGCGATCACGAAGGAAAACCTCGATAACCAGCGTAACGCCGTGCAGGAAGAACGCCGTCTCGGCGTCGACAACCAGCCCTACGGCAAGAGCGAAGAGATTCAACAGGGACTGATCTACGACAACTTCGCTTACAAACACACCACCATCGGTTCGATGGAAGATCTGAACGCCGCGTCTGTCGAGGACGTCGCCGCGTTCTTCAAGATGTACTACGCGCCGAACAACGCCGTGCTGACGATCGTCGGTGACTTCAAAACCGACGACGCGCTCGCGAAGGTCCGCAAGTACTTCGAGAACATTCCGCGCCAACCCACTCCGCCGGCCGTCGACATGACCGAGCCGACGCAGAAAGCGGAACGACGCACCACCGTCGAAGACCAGCTCGCACGCGCCGCGCGCGTCGATATCGCGTACAAAGCAGTGCCCGGAAACACGCCGGACTTTTACGCGTTACAGGTCCTCTCCGCAGCGTTGCAGGGCGGCCAGAGCTCACGTCTCTACCAGAAGCTCGTGCGTGAAAAAGAGATGGTGACAAATGTGGGCGGCTTCATGGATGAGAAGCGCGGCGTCGGCGCGTTCTACACGAACGCGACGCTCCGTCCGAACGTGAAGACAGAAGACGTCGAAGCGGCCATCTACGAAGAGATCGAGCGCCTGAAGAAAGAGCCCATCGCTGAGTGGGAACTTCAGAAAGCGAAGAACACTACCCGCCGCAATTTCATCAACGGTCTGCAAAGCTCGCTCAGTCGCGCGATCACGATCGGCCAGTACACGGTCTACTACAACGAGCCGAACCTAATTAACACGCGCCTGGACAAAGTTGCTGCCGTGACTAAAGAAGACGTGCAGCGCGTAGCTAACAAGTATCTGCTCGACACCAATCGCACGGTGGTGATCACCACGCCTGTGAAAGCCAAGCCGGCTACCGGCGAGTAAGGAGTATCAGCAATGAGAATCATGAAGAACAGAACTATTGTCGCCGCACTGATGTTGATTGCGCTCGTTTCGTCGGCGGCGTTCGCACAGGGCGGCGCGCCGCAGCAGCAGCAAACGACGAAGGGCGCAGTCATCAAAGGCAAAGCGCCGGTGAACCAGGAAGTTTTGAAAGTGAAACTTCCGCGTGCTGAAGAAGCCACGTTGAAGAATGGTTTGCAGGTCGTATTACTCAGAAGCACGAAGGTGCCCACCTTCAACATGCAGATGGTCGTGCTCAGCGGTGGTCTCGCCGACCCGGCGGATTATCACGGTCTCGCGAATTTCACGGCGGCGTTGTTGCGCGAAGGCACTTCGAAGCGTTCGAGCAAAGAAATCTCCGAACAGGTTGATGCGCTCGGCGCGACGTTGAATGCGAATGCCGGCTTGTCGTCATTGACGAGCACGGTGAGCGCCGCGGGCCTGATGGAGAATTTCGATCAGACGCTCGATTTGTTTGCCGACGTCATTCGCAATCCGACGTTCCCGCAAGCAGAAGTCGCGCGTTATAAAACGCGCACGCTTTCGCAGCTCCAGTTTCAGCGTTCGATTCCGCAGTTTTTAGCGGCCGAGCAGTTTAGCCGCGCGATCTACGGAACGAGCCATCCCGCTTCGTTTATCGTGCCCCCGGCCGAGTCGATCCAGAAGATCAACAGCAAGGACCTGGCTGACTTCCACGCGAAGTACTACCGTCCGAACAACGCGATTTTCGCGATCGTCGGCGACATCACGATGAAGGAGCTTTTGCCGAAGCTCGAAAAGGCGTTCGGCGATTGGGAGAAGGGCAATGTTCCGGCCACGACGATTCCGGCAGCGCCGGCACAGAGTGAGTCGCGCATTATCCTGATCGATCGTCCCGGCTCGGTCCAGACGGTGCTGCAGCTCGGAACTCTCGGTATCGAGAGAACGAGTCCGGATTACTTCGCGGTGCTGCTCGCGGATCGCGTGCTCGGTGGTGGACCATCAGGACGCTTGTTCCTGAACCTGCGCGAAGACAAGGGCTACACTTACGGCGCGTACAGCAACTTCGGCGGTTCGAAGTTCAGGGGCACCTGGATTTCGAGCTCGGAAGTCAGGACTGACGTGACCGAAGGCGCGATGAAGGAGTTCATGTACGAGCTCAATCGTCTGCGCACCGAGAAGGTTTCGGCGACTGAGTTGGAGAATGCGAAGCGCGCGATCATCGGCAGCTTTGCTCTCTCGCTCGAACAGCCGCAGGCGCTTTTGCAGAACATCATCACGCAGAAGCTCTACAACCTGCCGGCTGATTACTGGGACACGTATCCGCAGAAAGTCTCGGCGATCACGGCCGACGACGTGCAGCGCGTGGCGGAGAAGTACATCGATCTTGGTCACCTGCAAGTGATCGCGGTTGGTGACGCTTCGAAGGCGCGCGAAGTGCTGGAGAAGTACGGCAAGGTGGAAGTGCTCGACGCTGACGGCAAACCCGTCGGACGGTAGAGCCACAGATAAACACGGAAGAACACGGACCAGAGCAATTCAGTTCTGGTCCGTGTTTTTGTTTGGTCCGTGTGAGTCAGTGTTCGTCCGTGGCTACGGTTTGGAAGCGACGAAGTTTACATCTCCTTGATCGTCGATCAGCGCGGCGAGAGTTTTGTCGACGGGCGTGAAGCTGTACCCATCTTTCGACGGCACCAGCCGATAACCTTTTTGCGACGGCGCGACGGTGAACGAGTATTTACCGTCGTTGTTTGTAGTCGCCGCCAACACGCTGCCTGACGGACTAATCAACACGACAGTTACATTGCCGATGCCGGTGTTGTTCGCGTCGACGATGCGGCCAGTGATCTTGATCGTCGAACGCAGACGCGAAGCCGCAGTGCGCAACTCCTCTTCCGACATTTCCTTCGTGGGTTGTGAAGTTTCTTTCGCGGGCTGAGGCGTTTCAGTGGTTTCGGGTTTTGGCGACGCCTCTGGTTGAGCAGTCGGACGATCAGGTTCAGCCTTCGCTGGTTCAGGCTTCGGCGCTTCAGCCACGGGCGTATTGAGCCGCGTCTCAAAGCCATCGAGCGATCCATTGATCTTCCGATAAAGCTGCTCGATCACCGAGCGGCGCACGGTGTCTTCTTCACCACCCTGATAACTCCGAATGTAGTAATCGAGCGCCTGTTCTTTTTGTCCGGTCTGCTCAGACACGGCGCCGAGATGCCACAACGCACCGCGCCACGCTGGTGTCCCGGCCGGCAAAACACTAGCCGCCTTTTTCAGGTGCTCGATCGCGTCCGGATACTTCTCCTGATTGAACAACGCCCAACCTTCGAGATCCTCGATTCGCCCCTTCAAGATGTTCGCGAGCACGTCGCGCGGAGCGTCCGCGACATCGGGAACATTGCCGCCCGCAATCGCGCGCGCACGCAAAAGGCGAAACTCATCCGCCTGCACAGCCATCGTCAACACGGGCGTGTTGAGCGCATCGTCAGACGCTTTGCGGGCCGCAGCCACGAGCTCGAGCGTCGCCGGAAGACCGATGTTGTTTCGCAACAGCCGGCTCGCCGCGTATATCTGTCTGAACGCGCGCATCGGATCAGTACCGGAAGCAAACTCCTGCGCCGCTTCGACCGCGGCCGCTTCGTTGATCTTCTCACCCTCAGCCGGCGTGATCGCGATGTTGAAGGCGAGCAGCGCCTTCAACATCTTTGCGTTCTCAGCCGTGTCAGGCGTCGTCGATTGGAAGATTCCCGCGCGACGTTCAGGCGCGAGCAAGTCGATGAAATTGGTGTCGCTGGCCGCGATATGACCCGCGAGACGCGTGCTGATCTGTCCGTCTTTCACCGTAAACGATTCGCGCAACACGTCGACTGCTTCCTGATAAAGACCCATCGTCGCGAGCACGTTCGCGAGCTCGTAATTGAGCGTCGGAAACTTTCCGTACTGCCGTGCATAACGCATCGCCCGTTCGGCGTCGAGCGGCTGCTTCGCGCCGAGAAACGCATGGGCCAACGCGATCTGGGCCCACGTGTAACGCGATTCGACTCCCACCGCCTGCCGTGCGAGGGCGAACGCTTTGTTGTTATCGCCGTGCGCCGCAAACCAATAAGCAGCACCGGTCAACAACGGAAGGTTTTGCGCATCGTCTTTCAGCGCCGCGTCGAGCTCGGAGTTGGCTTCTTCAACGCGCGACAGTTCGAGCAGCGAGATCACTTTGCCGGCGCGTGCGGCGCGGTCTTTCGGATCCGCGGCGAGCTCCTCGTTGTAAAGCGCGAGCGCCTGCTCGGGTTTGCCCGACGCGCGATAAAGATCGGCGAGACTAACACGCGACGCCTTTGCCGTCGGGTCGAGTTCGATTGTCCGCTTGTACTCGGCGGCAGCTTCGTCGAGTCGCAAAGAGATGTGCAGACCAAGCGCACGAATGCGATGTGCGTCGACCAGATCGGGCGCGAGTTTCAGCGCGCTCTCTGCGAGGCGCGCTGCTTCGTCGCCGCGCTCGATGCCGAGATAAAAGCTCGCGATTGCGAGCAGTCGCTTCGGATCCGAACCAAACTTGTTCTCGATGTTCTGCGCTGCTTTGAACGCCGCTTCGCGCTCGCCGCGCAAGTAGAGGTTCGCCGGAATCTGCGAAATGACGCCGTCAAAGAGCTTGTCAGACGACGTGCTGTCCGCTGTTTCGATCGCTTGCAGCAGTTGCTCGACGCCGCCAGCCGTGTCGCCGTTCTTCAATTTCTGATCGCCGAGTTGCGCGTAGGCGCTGACCAAGTACTCGATCGCGATCGGACGTTGTTTCGACGACGGATGCGTGTCGAGAAATTCTTTCAACTTAACGATTCGTTCGGCGACCGGCAGGACGAGCGTCAGCGCGACCGTTTCCTCTTCGTCTTCTGCGGGCTGTGCGGGTTGGAGTGCTGTCGTTTTCGAAGTTCGTTTGGAAACGTTGGTCGTGCCTTTTGCGGAAACGTTTTTACGCGACGGCTTGGGCGCGTCGGTTGACGGTGCGCTGGTGTCTTCTGTTTTTGGTGTCTCGGTTTTTGGTGTCTCCAGCGGAGTCGTTTCGGGTTTCGGATTTTCCGCCGGCGCCGCTTCGGGTTTAGTTGTTTCGCTTGGTGCTGGTTCGGCCTTTGGCGTGTCGGTGGTTGGCGATGGTTGCGGGTCCTGGACCTTCGGCGTATCCGCGACAACTCGCGGGCGTGTCTTGTCTGCTTCGGTCGCGCTTACGAGCACTGTCTGCGGCGCGTCACTCGCGGGCTTATCCACTGCGACTGCGGCAGCGGGTTCAAGGTCCGCGGCGTTGAAACCAATCTTCTCGGCCAGCGCGCTGACGAACACATGCACGCCATCGGCGATCGCATCCGTGAAGCGTCCTTCGCCCAATGGACCACGCATGCGATAAGTCATTTCACCCAACACACCGTCGGGCAATTGGCTCTGGACCGCGCGGCTGAACTGAGTGAACGAACTCTTCGACGCCGTCGACACGACCAGCAGCAGCGATTTTGTGCGGCTGGTTTTCGCGGCGATGTTCCACTTAGCGGCGAGCCGTTGCGAGAAGATCGCGATGTCGTCGTCGCCGGTGCTGTCGACCATCGCGACGTAGAGTTCGATCTTGGTTTTGTCTTTCAGGTTCGCGAGCACGGTCTCGAGCCGCGTTCGCGTTTGCGGATCGATCACGTTCGCGAGATCGCTGATGTGACTCGTTGGCGAGGGCAACTGGATCGACTGGGCCAGCGGCGTCACGGTTGTCAAAGCAAATAGACCAGCAGCCGCCAGCAGCGCGAGTCCAAAGTTCAAGCGTCGATATGTTGGGAGCATCCGATGTTTTCCGTGTTGAGTTTGGGGGACGATTCGGCGGCCATGATACCATCTCTTCGCGTCTTGCGCCCTTAACCGAACAATTTCGAAAAACATGAGTGAACTGGACGAAGCCTGGGCGGTCGCACTTGCGGAAGCCGAACAACGAGCGCGTCTCGCGGGCCGCGGCGATGTGGCCGAATACCTGGCGCTGCGTAACTCCAACGACCTGTTGCGCACGGCCGGGATCGACTGGCTCGTGACGAGCTTCACGAACGTCGCCGGCGACGCGAATCGCGCGGGCGCCAGTATTCAACTCGCAAACACCGACGGCCACCGGTTTCGCATCGGCAATTCAACAATGGTCGGACGACTCGTCTCTCTCACGTACGGCGTGCGCCAGTTGCTCGTTGAAGCAGGTTGGCCGCGCGTGCCGCGCGACGGCATTGTGCGCGGCGGCGGGCTCGCGGCGGCGTATGTTCGTCATGTCGGAATGCGCCGCGCGGATGAAGAGTTGTTGTTGTCGCGCTCGGCCTCTGGCTCGCCGCAATGGACCTCAGTTATGAAAGGCGCGCACGTGTTTCACGAGTCAGACGTCCGCCGCCACCTCACGATTCTGCTGGATTGGCAGCTTTGATTCTCGCCTAACGTTTTCCGTAACCCCTGCACGTTTTCGCGCTGAGCGAATCCGACTTCGCTAAATTTCGTTGTAAATCGCTGCGTTTTCCCGTTGGGCCGCGAAAGGCACAACACTTGCCAATTCGGTGTCAGCGAAAACGCTGGCTGAGGATCAACCCCAGACCCGAAGTAACTTTTGAGGAGATTAAAGATGAAGAAGGACACACTCATTTTTTCAATTTTCGCTGCGGCGCTGTTGGCGCTCAGCTTGCCGGTTGCTGCGGCTGCGCAATGGGAAGGCTATCCTCAAAATCGTTATCCAGACAATCGCAACAACGGCCGTTACGGGCGTTATGACGATCGTGCTTTGCGCGATTCAGTTCATCGTCTCGACAGTTTGGCGAAAGATTTCGAACGCGACATGGACCGTGCGTTGGATCGTAGTCGCGTGAACGGCACGAACCGCGAAGATCGCATCAACGAAGAAGTGCATCAGTTTCGTCGCGCCGCGGGCGATCTGAAGTCTCGCGTGGGCAACGGACGCGATTTGAATCGCAGTGCTGATCAGGCGCGCCGGGTGTTGGACGAAGCGCAGCAAGTGAATCGTATGGCGCGGCCGCGCTGGTTTGATAACCGTTTGGCTTCTGAGTGGTCGGGCATCGAGCAGGAGTTACGGTTTATCAGCGACGTCTACGGTTTCCGTTACAACGGCGGCGGCTACGGTGACTATCGTCGTGACGATGACTACCGCCGCAACGATCGCAACCGCGATCGAAACAATGACTGGTGGCGAAGAATACCATTGCCCCAGTAACGAATGGTTTTCCCTCAGTACTATCTAGCCTGGACGTATCTGCCTGTTTGACCTACCCGTTGGTTGACTTCCTTTCAAAGGCCTCGGCGCTGCCGGGGCCTTTGCCCTTTGGGCCATAAATATGTTTTGTTGTGGCACATGCCCGGAACTCTTTATCTCGTTGCGACACCGATCGGAAACCTCGCTGACATCACGCATCGTGCGTTGCAGGTGTTGCGAGACGTCGCGCTCGTCGCGTGTGAAGACACGCGGCATACGCGCAAGCTGCTACAGCATTACGGCCTCGAGACGAAGACCGTCAGTTATCACGAACACAACGAACAGCAGCGCGCGCGCGAACTGATCGAGCTCTTGCAACAGGGCAGCGACGTGGCCGTCGTTTCCGACGCCGGTACGCCGGCGATCAGCGACCCCGGGTTTCGGCTCGTACGTGCGGCGATTGAAAACGGTGTCGCTGTCGTGCCGGTGCCCGGTCCAAGCGCGGTGATCGCGGCGTTGGTTGCAGGCGGATTGCCGACGGACGAGTTTTTCTTTGGCGGGTTTCTGCCGGCGCGTTCGAGTGCGCGGCGCGCGCGTTTGCAGGAGTTGCGTGCGGTGCCGGGTACGTTGATTTTTTACGAAGCACCGCACCGGCTCGCTGCGAGTTTGCAAGATGCTTACGAAGTGTTGGGCGAAAGGGAAGCGGTCGTCGCGCGAGAGTTAACGAAGCTGCACGAAGAGTTGCGGCGCGGCCGTTTGAGCGAACTCGCCGCATACTATGCGCAGACAGAGCCACGTGGCGAGATCGTGTTATTGATCGACAGGAACGTTTTGGACCAGGCACGCGCCGAAGCATCTTCGCAGGCAAGTGTTTCCGATCTCGTCGCGCGTTTCGAAGCAGAAGGTCTTGAGCGCCGCGCCGCGTTAAAGAAAGCGGCGCGTGAGCTTGGTCTCTCACGCGCCGAAGCGTATCGAAGATTGCTGGCAGGGCGCCCAAAAACGTAGGTAGTTTTTAACAGGATTACAGGATTTTTAGGATTAGCTGCTGCCAGTAATCTGAGCGGGCAACGGCTTGTCCACCTTC
>DASXXL010000190.1:0-2310 GCA_036503085.1 Pyrinomonadaceae bacterium
GATCACTTTGCCAAACTGCGAGAAGTCGTAAACGGACGTGATTGCTTCGTTCGCGGCGGCCGTCATTCCGCTCATCGAATCGTTGAAAACCGCGGCGTCTTCGGGGTTCTGGGCGAAATACTTCCAGACGTCCATGCCGAAGAAATTGTCGAAAGCGATCTCGCCGGTCTTGACGCTGTGCAGCAAATTTCCCCAGGCGGGATAGTGTTCCTGGCCGAGTTCGGAGATGATGAACCAGCGTAGGGAGCCGGGCACGCCAGTAACGAGCATTTCGGAAAGCGGCGTCAAAGCAAAGCGATCGTCGCTCTCTCGTTTGAAAAGGCCGGCGCTCGTCAGCGCGCGCATGATGCGATACAACGACGGCGCGTGCGTGTTTGTGGCTTCGGCGAGCTCCTGAACGGTTTTCGGTCCGGACTGGAGCAGGTCGGCAATGCCGAGCTTGGCCGCGACGTAAAGGGCGCGCGATGTCCAGAACCCGGTGATGAATTGAATCATCTGAATTTGGGGAGGCAGTACGTTCTCTGGTTGGGTTGTTGGTGCAGTCAAAGCTTGTTCTCCTCGATGAATTTACGTGGGACCGCAGGCGTCTCGCCTGCAAAAATCCGGGAGCGCCCTGTCGCAGCCTTGCAAGCGAGACGCCTGCGGTCCCAGGCAAGACTAAATTCCAGGGAAACTTTCCCTTGAGATACGCGTGATATACTCGCGATTCGGTTCCACCGCGAATTAAACAATGGCTGAATTCATTTGTCGATTGGGCACGCCGGCGGGCGAGGTCGTGACGCGCACGGTTGAAGCGCCCGGCGTTCACGAAGCCCGCGCGCGCCTCGAACGAGAGGGTTTTCGCGTCTTCAACGTCACACCTCCGAAGACTTCGGGCGTCGCTTCGCTAACGCGCTTTGGTCGCCCCGGCGCGCATCCGCGGGTCAAAGCCAACGACTTTCTGCTCTTCAACCAACAGCTCGCCGCGCTGGTGCGCGCGGGCATTCCGATTCTGCAAGCCATCTCGATGTTGCGAAAGCGAGCGGCATCGCCGCGTCTGCGGGCGGTGCTGGGCGACGTAGAGGACCAGATTCGCGGCGGCGCCGCGTTGTCACAGGCGTTTGCTTCGCAGGGAACGATCTTTCCACGCATCTACACTGCTTCGATTCTGGCCGGCGAACGATCGGGCGCGCTCGACGACGTGTTGAGCCGTTACGTCAATTACATGCGGCGCAACGTCGCGTTACGACGAAAGATTCGCGGCGCGCTCGCGTACCCGACGTTTCTGTTGTTTGCCTCGGCGTGTATGGTCACGTTTCTGACGATTTACGTTGTGCCGCGCATGTCGGAGTTGTTCGCGGGTTTTGGTAACGAACTGCCGACGGTCACGCAGATCGTCGTCGGTATTTCCCACTGGCTTTCGTCAAACATCTTCTGGTTTGGACCACTGGTCATCATCGGCGGCATATTGCTGTCGATCTGGTCGCGCACGCCGAGCGGCAAGCTGCAAATCAGCGCGCTGCTCTTGAAGATCCCGCTGGCCGGAAGTTTGGCCGTGCAACTGTCGGTTGCCCAGGCGACGCGTTCGCTGGCGACGCTGCTCGCGGGCGGCATCACGCTCGTCGAGTCGTGGGAGATCGCGTCGGAGTCGATCACAAACCTCGAATTAAGACGGCGCAGCTCGTCGATCCTGCCGATGATCCGCGAGGGACGTTCTTTCACGGAGAGTTTGGAGACTGCGAACTGGATGCCGGCGCTGGCTATCGACATGATCGGCATCGGTGAACGTTCGGGCAGTTTGCGCGAGATGCTCGATGAAGTCGCGGTTTTCTATGACGCGGAGTCAGAAGTGCGACTGGAGCAGTTGACGACCACGCTTGAGCCTGCGATTCTTGTCGTGATGGGCGGCGTGGTAGTAACGATCCTCCTCGCGATCTACCTTCCAATTATTCAATCCATCTCCAGCGGCGCGGGAGTTACAGGCGTTCACTAATGGAGCAAGTTTCAGAAAACAAAAATCCGACGATCCAGGCGGTCTCACCGGCTGGCCAGAATGGCGGCGACCACGTTCCGCCGGAGATGAAGACCGCGAAAGAACTCGCGCTGCGTTATCGGCTGCCGTTTGTCGACCTGCTTCCGCCCGATCGCGAATCGCCGATTGACAACAATCTCTTCACTGAAGTGCCCGTCGATCTTATGGTGCGGCACCAGTTCGTTCCGCTCAAGCGCGATGCAAAAGGACTGCACATCGCGATGGCGGATCCGACCGATCTCGAGCGTCTTGACGAGCTTTCGAGCACGCTGCGAACGCGCGTTGTCCCGCACGTTGCG
>DASXXL010000191.1:0-15876 GCA_036503085.1 Pyrinomonadaceae bacterium
CTCGCGGCGCAGCGTTTGGACCATCTCGGCAGACGCGCGCAGACAGTTGAGAAGTTGAGCCGCGAGTATTGGGACGCGTATTTGAATCTCGGCGATCGCGCGCGCGTGCGTCCGTTGCGTCGTTACTACAGTCCGATTTACAACCAACTGCGCGAGATGGCGGAAGAGCTGTCGGCGCTGCGAGAAAGCTATCGCGAACAGTGGCTGGCGGAGAACCGGCCGTACTGGCTCGACAGCGTGCTCGCTCGTTACGACAATGCGATTGCGAATTGGTTGAGCAAGAGCCGGGCGTTGGAAGAGGCGGTGCGAAACTACGAAACGACTTCGATCCTGCCCGACCCGGAGGAGTTTGGGCTTGGGCCGAGGCAGATCGTTGCACCCGCTCCCGCGAGGCAGTGAAACAGGGATTTAAATCCCAATTACTATGTCACCAACATTCTCAGACCGTCTCGTGTCGCTCGACGCGGTTCGCGGGCTCACGAATGCCGCGATGGTGCTCGTGAATAATCCCGGCACGTGGTCTAGTATCTACTGGCCGCTCGAACACGCGGAATGGAACGGTTGGACGCCGACAGATCTCGTGTTTCCGTTCTTCCTTTTCATCGTGGGCGTCTCGATCACGCTCGCGTTTGCGCGACGCGTGCAGGCAGGCGCGGTGCAACGGGCGCTGTATCTAAAGGTGCTCAAGCGCGCGGCGATCATTTGGGGGCTGGGATTTTTTCTGAATCTGTTTCCGCGCTTCGATTTTGCGACAGTGCGCATTCCGGGCGTGCTGCAACGAATCGCCTTCTGTTATCTCATCGCGTCGTTGATCTTTTTGACGACAAAGGCGCGCACACAGTTTGCGATTGCGCTCGCGTTGCTGGTGGTTTACTGGTTGTTGATGACGCGCGTCGCCGCGCCGGGCTTTGCCGCGGGCGATCTCAGCAAAGAGGAAAGCCTCGCGTCGTACGTCGATCGGCTCGTGTTTGGCGCGCATGTTTGGCGGCAGGCAAAGGTCTACGATCCCGAAGGAATTCTCAGCACGATTCCCGCAATCGCGACGACATTGTTTGGCGTCTTAACCGGTCACTGGCTGCGCAGCGAGCGAACGCGTTGGGACAAAGTGGTGGGGATGTTTGTCGCGGGCGCGGTGTGCGTGGTTTTAGGCTGGGCGTGGAATCCGTTCTTCCCCATCAACAAAGCGTTGTGGACCAGTTCGTACGTGCTGTTCACCGGCGGGCTCGCGTTGCAACTGCTCGCGCTCTGTTACTGGCTGATCGATATTCAGGGTTATCGCCGTTGGGCCTGGCCGTTTGAAGTTTTCGGCGTGAATGCGCTCGCGCTGTTTGTCGGCAGCGGCTTGATGGTAAAGCTGATGGCGTTGATCAAACTGCCCGCCGGCGATGGCACACAGATCGCTTCGCAAGGCTGGATCTTCCGCAAGTTCTTTCTCTCGTGGGCCACGCCCATCAACGCGTCGCTCTTTTACGCGATCGCGTTCATCCTGCTGTGGCTGTTTTTGATGTGGCTGCTTTACCGGAAGCGGATCATCATCAAGGTCTAAAGCCATCCACAGATTACACAGATTCTGACTGCAAAAAACACTCTGCGTAATCTGCGGATGGCTTTAGCTGCGATAACCGGGGCCGCGTAGGATGCGGCCGCTGAGTGCGGCGGTTCGTTGACCTTTGTCGACGCTGACTTGCCCGTTAATCAAAACGTACTCGATGCCCACCGGATATTGATTGGGCTGCTCGAAGGTCGCGCGGTCGATCACTTTGTTCGGATCGAAGATGGTGATGTCGGCAAACATGCCTTCGCGCAGGAAGCCGCGATCTCGTAAGCCGACGCGCGTCGCAGGAGCGCCGGTCATTTTATTAATTGCAGTTTCGAGCGATAAGAGATGTTCGTCGCGGACGTAGTGACCGAGAACCCGCGGATACGTGCCCCAGCCGCGCGGATGTGACTTCGAACCCGCCAGTGGGCCATCGGTCGCACGCGCGCCGCTGTCAGTGCAGAAACTGACGAACGGCGCCTGCATCGCGGCCCGCATGTCAGCCTCACTCATCATGAAATAGATCGCGCTCGTTTGACCCTGATCCGCCAGCAACAGATCGAACAGCGCGTCTAGCGGGTCTTTCTTCTGTTCCGCTGCGATCTCCGACACGCGTTTGCCTTGCAACGGATCCAGGTCGCGATTCACCACGGCGCTGATCAGGACGCCGCCTGGTCCACCGCTGCCGAGATAAATGTTTTCCCAGTCCATGCTGTCCTGAGAGATCTCTTTCTTCAAACGCGCGCGCGTCGCCGGATCGCGCAAACGCGCGAGCATCCTTTCGACTCCGCCCTCGAGCGCCCACGGCGGCAGACACGCGCTCAGCGACGTGCTGCCCGCGACGTAAGGATAAATGTCGGCACTAACATCGATGCCGAACGCGCGTGCCTGTCGCAGGCGCTCGAGCACGTGCGGCATGAGACCCCAGTTTTTCTTGTATGCCGTTTTGAGGTGCCAGATCTCAGCGCGAATGTGGGCCTTCATCGCGATCTCGAACACTTCGTTCAGCGAAGCATCGATGGTGTTTGCTTCGCTGCGTTGATGCGTTGCGTAGATGCCGCCGTACTGGCTGGCGACTTTCGCGAGTTCGACCAGTTCTTTGGTGTCAGCAAAACGCGCCGGCACGTATTGCAACGACGTCGAAACACCGAGCGCGCCGTCGCGCATTGCGTCAGCCACGAGTTGCTTCATCTGCTCGAGCTCGGCTGGCGTCGGAGGACGGTCGTCGTAACCGATAACGTACTCGCGCACCTGTGTCGCGCCGACGAACGTAGCGAGGTTCAATCCCATACCTTGCCTTTCGACACGCTTGAAATACTCGTCGAGCGTGCGCCAGTCGATCGTCAGATTGAAGCGGCGCAGGAAGTCAGCCTGTTCTTTGATCTGCCGTTCGTTAATCGGCGCGATCGACTCGCCTTCGCCCGTGACTTCGGTCGTCACGCCCATCATCACTTTGCTCATCGCGCGCGGATCGATCAGCAGGTAAGTTTCGGACTGGCCCAACATGTCGATGAAACCAGGCGCAACGACGAGACCGCGCGCATCAATCACGCGCGCCGCAGTCTCCTGCGAGAGATCACCGATACGCACGATGCGATCGCCTTTCACCGCGACGTCGGCGTTGAAAGCCGGCTTGCCGGAGCCGTCGATGACACGGCCGTTTCTAATCAGCAGGTCATAGTTGTTGTTTGCCCCCGTCGCTGAATTGCCTTTCAACTGGTTCCAATCTCCTAAGAGCTTCGCCAGCACTTTTTGCAACTCGGCCGCGGCTTCGATCATCGGCTGCGTCGGCGGCAGATCCGCGTTTTGCAGGTGTTCCAGCAGCGCCGAGAAGCCGTTGTTCAACTTCGTCAGGTCGGGATTGCGCACGTCGATCGTGCCGCCCGGAAGTCCCGGCGAACTCACATCGCTGCGGCCTTCACCGGCAATCGCGGCCGCGCGCTTCTCGAGCTCAGCGTTTGCTTTGTTCTGCTCGCGAAACTTTCGAATCTCTTCGATCGTGTCGAAGGTCTGTTGCATCCCGCGGTACGCTTCCATGGACAGCTTGAATTGCTCTTCGAGCCCGGCCGCATTCGTCGTCACGCGCGGATCCATCTTCACGACGAGCGGCTGCGTTTCCGATTTTCCGTTGACCGTGAGCTTCACCGTGTAATTTCCGGGGAGCACTGCCGGACCAAGCGGATACAGCGGCGTGTTGTGATATATCGCCGAGATCGGAAAGCCACGCGCAAATGCCGGCGGCGGCGCGTACTTCAAGTCCCAAACGAACCTCTGCACGCCTGCTTTCGCGACCAACGTTTGCGGGCGCTGAAACCAGTAATCCGGCACGGCATACGCACTCGGATCGATCGGCGCTGGTTTGTCGTCACTCGCATAACGACGCACGAGTTGATTACTACTATCGAATATCTCGAGCGTCACCGGGGTCGCCGGATCTCGCTTGAACGAGTAGTTGATGATCGCGCCGTCCGGCGGATTCTGGCCCACCGGTTCTTCCGGCGGCAACGGCGTGTCGGTGTTTACGTTGCGCTTCACGCGATACGCGACCTGCGGCGCAAACAGATGCAGCTCCGCATTAATGTTTGTGCCGTTGATCTGCCGCAACGGCGTGATGTCGTCGAGGATCCAAAACGATCGTCCGTGCGTACCGACGACGAGGTCGTCGTTGTGGACCACGAGATCGCGAATCGACGTCGCCGGCATATTCAGACGCAACGATTGCCACCACGCACCGTCATTCAGGGAGTAAAAAACAGCGGTCTCTGTTCCCGCAAAGAGCAATCCGCGGCCCTCCGGATCTTCCTTGACAGTATTGATCGGACCATCAGGCAACCCGGCAACGATCTCATTCCACGTGGCGCCGCCGTCAGTCGTGCGATAAATGTGCGGCTTGAGATCGTCGAGGCGAATACGATTAACGGCCGCGTACGCGGTGTTCACGTCGAAGTGGCTCGCATCGAGCTGCGAGATCTTGCTCCACGAATCAATCTGCGGCGGCGTGACGTTCTTCCACGTCTTGCCACCGTCACGCGTCACGTGAATCAGACCATCGTCGGTCCCGGCCCAAATCGTGTTGATATCTTTCGGTGACGGCGCGACCGCGTAGATCACCCCGCGACGCGGCTGCGTCGCCATTTCCGGACGACGAAACACGCCGATGCTCGCCGGCACTTCCGGCTTCTCGCGCGATAAATCAGGACTGATGATGTCCCAACTATCGCCGCCGTTCGTCGTCTTGAACAACACATTCCCCGCGAGATACAGCACGTGCGGATCGACCGGCGAGAAGAGAATCGGCGCGGTGCGCAAAAAGCGATACTTGCCGCTGCGCAAGATCTCGGGCGCGACGTTTTGCACCTGGCCCGTGTTCGTGTCGAAGCGCGTGGCTTTGCCGCCATAGATAAGGTTCGGATGAAGCGGATCGGGTGCGACGTAGCCATACTCTTCGACACCGACCGTGCGCCAATCGCGAAACGTGATCGCGCCGTTGTCGCCGCGGCTCTTCACGCCCGCCGAGCCGCTCTCCTGTTGTCCGCCATAAACCCAGTAAGGAAACTGATTGTCGGTGATGACGTGATAGAACTGCGCGGTCGGTTGGTTGTACCACGAGCTCCACGTCTGACCGCCATTCACGGTAATGGTTGCGCCCTGGTCCACCGCTGACAACATGATCTGCGGGTTGTCGGGATTGATCCAGAGCGTGTGGTAATCGTCGCCACCCGGCGCGCCTTTGAACGCGGTCCACGTCAGGCCGCCATCGATCGATTTGTACATAGCGATGGCGGAAGCGTAGAGGACGTTTTTGTTCTTCGGATCGACGTCGATCTCGGCGAAGTCGCTGCCGCGAGACCACGGGCGTGGATCGGTACCTCGCAGTTGCCACGTTTCGCCGCCGTCGTCGGAACGATAAATACCGCCGCCTTGCCGCGAATCAACCGAAGCATAAACCGTCTTCGGATCGCTCGGCGCGACTGTGATGCCGATGCGTCCGAGACCTTGCGCGAACGTCGGCAAACCGTTTGTTAACGGCCGCCAGTTGTTGCCGCCATCCGTCGTTTTGTAGATACCACTGCCCGGACCTTGCCACGAACCGTTTTCCCACGGCCCTTGCCGCGCGGACCACAAGTCGGCGTAGATGATCTTCGAGTTCGACGGATCGAAAACGAGCGCGATCGCGCCGGTGTTCTCGTCCTTATATAGGACCTTCTTCCACGTCTCACCGCCGTCGGTCGAACGAAACACTCCGCGTTCTTCGTTTGGACCATAAGGATGGCCCAGCGCCGCGACGTAAACGAGATTCGGATCGCGCGGATCGACGAGTATCGCGCCGATCTGTTGCGCGTCGCGGAGTCCGAGATGCCGCCACGTCTTGCCGCCGTCAGTCGATTTGTAAATGCCGTCGCCGACGGAAAGATCGGGACGTTGCAGACCTTCACCGCTGCCGACGTAGATCGTTTCGGGTTGTGAAGGCGCGACCGCGATCGCGCCGATTGACCCAGTCGGTTGATCGTCGAAGATCGGTTTCCACGTGAGGCCGTAATCGGTCGTCTTCCAGACGCCGCCGTTGTTCACTCCTATATAAAAGACATTCGGCTGGCCGGGCACGCCGGTGGCGCCGACCGTTCGGCCGCCGCGAAACGGGCCGATCATGCGCCACTTCATGCCGTGATAAAGATCGCTGGCGGTGAGTTGCGCGTAAATGTCGCTACTAACTAAGGAGCAAAGCAGTAGACACAGAAGTGCAAAGAACAAACGGCGGGTCATCAGTTTATGGTCCTTTGGAGCAGGTTTGCGAATCGCCGCCGATTATACCGGCACTTCGGCCTTGCGGCGCCGTTTTCTGAGAATCGCGGCGGAAATCAGCGTCATGATGAGCCCGACGGGCAGCGGTTCGCTGATGAAAATGATGGCCGGGGCGAGCACCGGGTTATCGAGCAGCGCCTTCATCTGTTTCATCTGTTCCATTTCCTGCGCGAGCTGGGCGGGAGAGGCGCCTGACGCGCGCGCTTTCTCGACCATGTAATTCGCGTACTTTTCGGGGAAGTCATGCAGCACGGTGAAGTAAAGAATCTCCCAGATTCCAACGTAGAACACGCAGGTGATCAGCGTAATCAGAATTCCGACGGTGAACGCGCGGCCAAAGCTGATCTCGCCGCCGCCGATGTTGTCGCGATATGACTTGATGCCGAAGAAGACAAATAGAAACGCGATCAGCATCGTCGTGTAGCCGACAATCACCGCGCGGTCGAAGCCGATCCGCTCGGCAAAAATGGTATTGATCCCCATCAACACTGCAATGACCACTCCGGAAATGATTCCGAACGTCAGGACTGTTTTCTTCACTGTAAGAATCTCCTCAAGATTGAGAATTTCGTAAGAACGTGCGGCGTAAACTAGTTTCCCGGAGGTTCGTTGTCGTCATACTTTCGAATGATTCTAAGCTACTTTCGAGTGATTTTAAGGGATGAGGCCGATCTCTTTGCCGATTTGAACGGCTTGCGTGCGGCGTTTCGCGCCGAGCTTGTCGAAGAGGCGGCTCGAGTGGGTCTTGACGGTGTTTTCGCTGACGAAGAGCTTGTCGGCGATCTCGCGGTTGCTGAGACCGCCGGCGATGAGAGCGAGGATTTCGAGTTCGCGTTTGGTGATGCCGAGTTGTCGTTGTTGTGTTTCGTTGATGGTGAACGGCTCGGACGTCATCGGCACGGGGACTTCCTTCACGACCTCGACTTCCTTCAACAGCACGACCTCTTCTTTGCGCGTTAACTTCAATCCGAGCCAGATGCCGAGGGCGGCGAAGAGTGCGGCGATGAGCGCGCCGTAGATCTCGATCGAATGCTCGATCACGAGGAAGCGAAACTCGATTAATCTTAGGACGACGATCAGCACGCCGCCCGTGACGCCGTAGATCAGCGCGTGAATGATCGTCTGCCGTTTCATGTTCTCCTAAAAAATTAGTTGACAGCTTTGCGCGTCGTCTGTATTCTCCTAAAAACTTAGGAGACAAGAGAAGCGATATGGCGCGTCCGAAGACCGAAAACCTGACCCCGCTGGAACTGGAGATTATGCACGTCCTGTGGGAAACAGGCCCCGCAAACGTACAGACCGTGCAGCAAAAACTCAAACGCGATCTCGCTTACACCACCGTGCAGACGATGCTCAACATCCTCGAACGGAAAGGGAAGGCAAAGCGCACGTTGAAGAACCGCGCCTATTTTTACAAACCGGCGGTCAGTCGCAAACAGGTCGTCGGCAAGCACGTCACCGACGTTGTCGATCGGCTGTTTGGTGGTTCGGCTGAGAGCTTGGTGATGAGTCTCGTGGAAACCAAGCATCTCACGCCGGAAAAACTCGCGCGTTTGCAGAAGTTGATCGAGCAATATCAGGCCGGTCAAGATCAGGAGAAGTCCGATGAGAACAAGTAGCCAACTGCTGCTGACGTTTCTGTTCAATGCCGTGTGGCAGATTGCGTTGATCGGAGTGCTGGCGAGTTTTGGCGCCTGGTTGTTGCGGCGCTCGGTGGCGCGTTATCAGCATTGGCTTTGGGTCGCGGCGTTGTGCTTGAGCCTGGTGATTCCTACAGTCACAGCTCTTCGCGCTTTGCCAGTAACAACGCCAACTGCGATCCCTTACGCACGCGAGCTAACTAATCCTGTTTCTATCCCTGAGATCTCCACCACTTTTGACCAAACGTCTGCGACCACCTCGACTTCGTCACTTCAGTTGGGCAACGAAGTCGCCTTCGCTCTCTTCGTGGTGATAGGCGCGTTGCTACTGTTTCGAGCGATACGCTTGGTCCAGGCTTACCACTCAACACGTGAGATCCGTCGTTCGGCGGTCGAACTGGAAGGGGATGAAGCGGTTGGGGCAATTTTGCGGGAGTGCGCAAAGCGATTAAATCTGGATTCGAGAAGAGTAGCTGTGTGTCGATCGGAATCTGTGGCGGTGCCGGTGACGATTGGGTTGTTCAGGCCACTGGTCATCCTGCCGGAGTCGCTGCTGCAAGAAGGTGACAACGATCTGCTTACTTCCGCGATCGGTCACGAATTTATTCATGTAGCACGGCACGATTACGTGCTCAATTTCCTCTACGAACTACTTTTTTTGCCCGTCTCGTTTCATCCCGCCGCCGCACTGATGCGCCGCCGAATTAAACAGACGCGCGAACTCGTCTGTGATGAGCTGGTGGCGGAGCGAATCCTAAACGCGCAGGTCTACGCCCGCTCTCTCATCGCCCTCGCCAGCTCAGCACCACCTCTGCGTCGACTCTCCGTCACTACAACCGTAGGCATCGCCGATGCCGACATCCTGGAGGCCCGTATCATGTCATTGTTGAGTAAACCAAAACTAAACAGACGCTGGAAGAAGTTAATGTTGATCGCTGTCTCGCTGCTGTTGCTGGTCCCGTCGTTCGCGGCGGTGGCGTTCGCGATGCGCTTTGAACTCGCAAACACGGTGCAGGATCCCGCGCAGCAAGAGAAAGAGATCGTCGAGAAGAAGAAGGCCGAGGCCACGCGCCGCGAAGCAGTCAGCGAACAGGAGTTCAAGGAACGAATGGCGCAGGATCCGCGCTTCCGCGAAGAAGTGCAGCGCAAAGAGCAAGTCGAAATGGAGATGCGCGCCATCAGGCAAGCGGCGCTCGTGAAGCTGGCCCGCATCAACATGGACCAGGCAATCCAGATTGCCACCAGTCAAAACTCGGGAAAGGTGCTTGAATGCAATCTGACCGCAGAACATTGGGAAGAGCCCGGGAAGCTGGCGCGAGACGGTGTCGTCTTCTATCACGTTGTCATCGCCGATGAAAACAACCCGGGCGCAACGCACATCTGGGTGAACGCCGTCGACGGCTCCATCATCAAGACGGAAAAAGAACTGCCCCGCAAACGCAACCCCGAAAACAACTAGATCTCATCTCCGTTCCTCGATCGTGTGTCTCTGTGGTTATCTTCATCGTAACCACAGAGACGTTACATTGTCCCTGCCAAGCAGTCTTCACTGATTTGCGTTCAAATTCACTTCAAATTGAAATCTGCTACGCGGTTCTTTTGCTGCATAATTAGTAATCTCTCCTGCCCCTTTGCTCCCATGACGTCGACCGGAGAAGAAAGTAATGAAGACCGAAAAACTGAAAAAGTTATTCGTTTGTATCTTTGATTTGTGGAAGACATTCCCGGATGCGGTAAAGACGACCGTTTTGGTGTCGCTTGTGACAGCGATCGCCGTGTTCTGGACTGGTAATCAGTCTCCGCAACCACCGCCGCAAGTCCAGATACCGCCACCACACGTGGAACTAACGAACTTGCCGGTGAAGAATCCGCATTCTCCACTGTCTCCTGTTAAGAGAAAGAGTTTGTCTCGACTGCCAGCGTCGAGTTGGGCCATGCCTGAGACAAGCGGAACCGCGCCTAAGCCAAGCGAGGCTCAGGACATGCTTGGCCGAGGCAGCTACGCGGCGTCGTATCGTCAGTCTGTCGAGGTCGTTCGTACTCTGCCTGAGAAAGAGCGACAACGAATTGCGCCACAGGCTCAAGCAGCCGCTCGCAGTTATGCGCGAGGCGACTTTCGCGAGGCTGCGTACCAGATGCAAGCAATCACTATAAGTCAGTAGATCAAGGAGTAGTATCATGAAGTACAACAACATCATTGCGGCTATGACACTCATGGCCGTCCTTATTACGTTTACCTGTTTCTCACCGCTTGTGAGAGCGCAAACCGGAACCGCTCCGCAGGCGCGGTGTTCGGTTGAAATCAACTCGCTTAAAGACGGCGACAAAGTTGGTGAGAGCGTGACCGTCCGGGGTAACGCGACGATTCCGGCTGACGGTAATCTATGGCTGCTCGCGCACAAGAGCAGCATGGGTAATCAGTGGTGGCCACAAGCTGGACCAATTGAGATCAAAAACGGTGAGTGGCAAGCGGAAGTATTCTTCGGAAGATCACGAGATGTCGGCTCAAACTTCGAGGTTGCGGCGGTCGTGGTTAACCATGAAACAAATACGGCGTTGACCAAGTGGTTCTCGACCGCGAGAACATCGGATTACCCACCAGTGGTTTTTCCCGACGCTAACTCTTCCTGTTCGGTGGTGAAAGTTACCGTTGTTAAAACAGCATAAGGACCATCGCTCGCTCGTGTGTCTCTGTGGGAAACCACAGAGACACGCACGTTATTGCCTCTGTTTACACGGCCCAGACCTTTCGGTAGACTGACTTGCCAGCTTGATTCCTCAGCGCACCAGGAGATTTGACAATGCTTTTCCCCCGCAATGCCCAGAACATTGCCTTAGTTCTCGGCTTTTTACTGCTAACCAATCTTCAGTCGGTAAGAGCACAGACCAGCAAACCAGCAACTCCGCCGGAGCCCGCCGCAGCCGCGCAGCAGAAACCCGACGATAAAAAGCCTGACTATTCCCAGGAAGCAATCGTCGTGGAACACCTGAGCACGACGTATCGCTTCGAGAAAGATGGCACGGGCCAGCGCGAGTTGAATATGCGCGTCAAGGTGCAGAGTGATGCGGGCGTCGAGAGATTTGGTCAACTGATCTTTGGTTATAGTTCCGCGAACGAAAAGCTCGACATGGATTACGTGCGGGTACGAAAGACCGATGGCACTGTCGTCAACGCCGCCGCCACAGACGTTCAGGATCTGACCGCGCCGGTCGCGCGCGAAGCTCCGATCTACACCGATCTCAGGCAGAAGCACATCACGGTTCCCGGTTTGCGGCCGGGCGACACGCTCGAATATCACCTCGTTTGGACCGTACACACGCCGCTCGCTCAAAATCATTTCTGGGCCGAACACGACTTCATCAAGAAAGGCGCGATCGTGCTCGACGATGAGTTGACGATCAATATCCCGAGCGAGAGCAAAGTGAAGTTGAAGACGGAACCGGGTTTTGAGCCGGCGATCAAAGAGCAGGACGGCCGGCGCATTTATTCCTGGAAGCATGCGCAACTCAAACCGGACAGCGAAGAAACCGAAAAAGATAAAGATAAGGACGGAGACGAAGAAGAGGACGCGGAGCAGCCGGATCCGGACGAGTTTCATCCGGACGTGCAGATGACGACGTTTCAGAGTTGGGACGAAGTCGGGCAATGGTACGCCGCGCTGCAACGCGATCGCGTCGTTCCCGATGAAAAGATCAAACTCAAAGCCGAAGAGATTATAAAAGGACGCACGACGGAAAAAGAGAAGGCGCAGGCGCTCTACGAATACGTCGCGAAAAATTTCCGTTACGTGAGTCTTTCGTTGGGCACGGGCCGTTATCAACCACACGCCGCCGCGGACGTGCTGGTGAATCAGTACGGCGACTGCAAAGACAAACACACGCTGCTCGCGTCAATGCTGGCCGCGGCGGGACTGCGCGCGTATCCGGTGTTGATGAACTCGGCGCGCAAGCTCGACGTCGACGTGCCTTCCCCCGGTCAGTTCGATCACGTGATCAGTGCGATTCCGCTCGGCAACGAAACGCTTTGGGCCGACACGACCGCGGAGATCGCGCCGGTCGGGTTGTTGTCGCCGCAACTGCGCAACAAGAAAGCGTTGATGATTCCGACGAGTGGTCCGGCGCGTTTGGAAACGACGCCGGCGGAGCCGCCGTTTCTTTCTTCTGAACTCGTGACGATTGAAGGAACTGTCGACGATCTCGGCAAGGTCTCCGCGCACGCGCATCTCGTTTTGCACGGCGACTCGGAGATGTTCATGCGGTTCATGTTTCGCCGCACGCCGAAAGCAAACTGGAAGAGTCTCAGCTTTTATCTTGGTCTCGCCGGCGGTCTGACGGGCGACGTCACGGACATCAAGACCACCGACCCGGCGGATCTCGAGAAGCCGTTTGAGATCGAGTTCAACGTGACGCGTAATGATTTTCTCGACTGGTCCAGCAAGAAGATCAAGCTCGAGTTGCCGTTTCCTTCGTTCAACTTGTCGCCGAGCGCGCGCAAGGCGAGTAACAAGAAGCCGATCGAGCTCGGACCGCCGATCGATATCGCTTACACGTTGAAGCTCACCTTGCCGGGCAAGTACCAGATGCGTTTGCCGCTCCCTTTGAAAGTTTCGCGTGACTACGCGGAGTATGCGGCGAGTTACAAATTGGAAGGACAGACGCTGTTGGGCCAGCGCACGCTGCACTTGCGGCAACGCGAAATACCTGCGGAGCGTTTGCAGGACTATCAGGCGTTCGCGGCGGCGGCGCGATCTGACGCGGCGCAAACGCTCGCACTCGAAACGGACCTCGCGGGCACGCCGGCGATACCTGACTCGGTCAAGACTGAAGACTTGATCACGGCAGCGGAGGCGGCGGCGAATAACGACAACTACCCCGTTGCCGAACAACTGTTGCGCCGCGCGCTCGAGAAAGAGCCGAAGCATAAAACGCTGCGCCGCAATCTCGGTTACGTGCTCTCCGCCGAGCGCAAGTTTCCCGAGGCGATCGCGGTGTTGCAGGAGCAGACGAAGATCAATCCGTTCGAAGATTACGCTTACAACCTGCTCGGGCGCGTTTACTGGCAGCAGCAGGATTACGCAAACGCCGAACAATCGTTTCGCAAACAGCTCGAAGTGACGCCGTTGAGTCCACAGGCGCATGCGAATCTCGGACAGATGCTCGTCGATTGGCGCAAGTACAAAGAGGCGGTGCCGGAGCTGGAGCAGGCGATCTCGCTCACGCCGGATGAAGAGTTGTTGCATGTGAGTCTGGGCCGCGCTTATTTGAATCTCGGCGAAGACGAGAAGTCGATCAAGTCGTTTGAAGAAGCGTTGAAGATCGATCGCAGTCCGCTGGTGTTGAATGACATTGCTTACTATCTCGCGGTGAAGGGCGTGCAGCTTGATAAAGCGCTGCAGTACGCGGAGTCGGCGGTGACGTCGGTGGCGAATAGTTTGCGCAACGTTGAAGCGGGGAATTTGACGCTTGACGATCTGCGCAATGTCGCTTCGCTGGCCGCGTATTGGGACACGCTCGGCTGGGTCTACTATCAGAAGGGCGACCTCGATGCGGCGGAGAAGTATTTAAAAGCTGCGTGGCTGCTGCAACAGCACAGTGAAGTGGGCCATCACGTCGGTGCGGTCGCGGAGAAGCGCGGCAACAAAGCGGAGGCGATGCGGTTGTATGCGCAGGCGGCGGTGGCGGATCGCGTCGTTCCCGAAGCGCGTGAGAGTTTGTTGAAGCTGACGAGTGCTGATGCGATCGAGAAGTTGTTGGCGACAGCGAAGACGGAATTGCCGTTGTATAACAAGATCGAGGTGGGACCGTTGGGACCGGAAGTGAAGGAGACGGTCGAGGCGGACGTTTATCTGGTCTTCACTCCTGATGCGTCGCGCAACGCGCAAGTTTCGGAGGTGAAGTTCATCAGCGGCGCGGAGAGTTTGAAATCGTCGCTGGCGAAATTGAAGACGCTGAAGTATCAGCTCGTCTTCCCCGACACCGCGCCAACAAAAATCGTCCGTCGCGCCGCGCTGGTCTGCCCCAAAGCCGGCCCTTGCACGCTGACCTTCATCAGCCCCGACCTGATCACATCAGTGGACTAGACAGGATTACAGCGTTAACAAGAAGACATCTTGTTAACGCTGTAAATCTTGTCAAAACTACGCGGCCTTTGCGTCGCGGAGCGGTTTGCGGCCGAGTGAGTTCATGAGGGTGGCGAAGGCGTCGAGATCGAGCGACTGTGGACCATCCGACAGAGCGCGTTCGGGGCACGGGTGTACTTCGATTAATAACCCGTCCGCGCCCACGGCCGCCGCCGCTTTCGACATCGGCGTGATCAAACTGCGCAGGCCCGTTCCGTGCGAGGGATCCGCGAGCACCGGCAGATGCGAGAGCTCTTTCACTAAGGCTACCGCAGCTAGATCCAAAGTGTTGCGCGTCGCAGTCTCGAAAGTCTTAATCCCACGCTCGCACAAGATCACGTTCGCGTTACCACCGGCGAGCAGATACTCCGCCGCCAGCAACCACTCCTTCACCGTCGCCGACGGTCCGCGCTTCAATAAAATCGGCTTCGGCACGGGCGCGAGCTTCCGCAACAACGAGAAGTTTTGCATGTTGCGCGCGCCCACCTGCAAAACGTCCGCGTATTCTGCGACGATCTCGACGTCCGTTTCACTCATCACTTCGGTAACGATCGGCAATCCCGTTTCGCGGCTCGCCTGTTTCAAGAACCGCAACGCTTCGACGCCGAGTCCCTGAAAGTCATACGGCGAAGTGCGCGGCTTGTAAGCGCCGCCGCGCAACATGTCGGCGCCCGCAGCTTTCACGGCGTGTGCCGTCTGCATCAACTGCTCCTCCGACTCCACGGAACATGGACCAGCGATGACGACCAGTTCATCACCGCCGACTTTCACGCCGCGCACGTCGACGACGGTGCGTGTCTGTCGCAGTTGGCGGCTGACGAGTTTGAACGGATGCGCGATCTGGATCACTTCAGCGACGCCGGGCGCGGCGCGCAACGCTTCGATCTCCGAGCGCCGGTTGCTGTTGCCGACCGCGCCGATGACGGTGCGTTCTTCACCGTTAATAACGTGTGCCTGGAAGCCACACTCTCTGATGCGATCGATGACGTGGTTGATTTGTTCGGGGGTTGCGGTGGCGGCCATGTTGACGATCATGATTCATTCCCTTTCAAAGACAGTAAAACGAAGCGGGTAAAGTTTTCGGGTCGATCCTGGATAGACTCGCGAATGATCGACGCGCCATAGAGTTCGGCGGCGCGGCGTCCGGCGATCGCGGCGCGGGTTGCGTCGCGGCGTTGCATGACTTCGGCGACACTGCCGGCGGTGTCGTCGGCGATGACGGTTTTGAGTCGGGGATGGTCGGCGAAAAAGCGCTGGCATTGAGCTAGCGCAACGGGATGTGACTGCACGATTTGTATCTCGGGTAACGTTGCGGACGGACAACCGATGAGGTGTTGGTCGATTTGAATTTCAACTTCGTCGAGCGCGACGAGCGCGCTTCGCTGCAATAGATCGACGGAAGCTGAGACCGGCCCGGCGATACTGTTCGCGACCGGCGCAAGCACGTAATCGGCCTCGCCGTTTTCAATACTCGCGAAGAGCGTCGCGAAGGTGCGTTGCGGCACGAGTTCGATGTCGTGGCCCAGCAGTTTCAAAGCGGCCTCTTCGCTGAACGCGCCGCGTTCGCCTTGAAATGCGACCCTCGGTTTGTGCGCGAGTAAGCTCACGAAACCTTCCTCACGAGTTCATCGGCCGGCGCAACGTCCAACTGAATGCGGCGCGATTCACGGATGATGCGCCGGAAGAGTTTATAAACGGCGCGGTCGTCGAGCGGGCCGGTGTTGTTGTCCTGCAAACGCGCGAGCACGTACTGCTCGCGGTCGGGATCGCAAAACGG
>DASXXL010000192.1:0-3567 GCA_036503085.1 Pyrinomonadaceae bacterium
TCAACGACGGTGCCGTCGATTCCCGGAGGGCTGACAAGCGAAGCGTCTTTCACGTCACCGGCCTTCTCACCGAAGATCGCGCGCAGCAATTTCTCTTCCGCCGTCAGTTGCGTTTCACCTTTCGGCGTCACTTTACCGACGAGGATCGAACCCGGTTTCACTTGCGCGCCGATGCGGATGATGCCGCTCTCATCGAGGTCGCGCAGCATGTTCTCGCCGACGTTTGGAATATCACGCGTGATCTCTTCCGGTCCAAGCTTCGTATCGCGCGCTTCGATTTCGAGCTCTTCGATGTGAATCGAGGTGTAGTAGTCCTCTTTCACGAGTCGCTCGGAAACGAGAATCGCGTCTTCGAAGTTGTAACCGCGCCACGGCATGAACGCGACCAGAACGTTGCGTCCGAGTGCCAGCTCACCGCGGTCAGTACAGGGACCGTCGGCAATCACCTGGCCCTTCGCTACGCGCTCGCCGACGTGGACGATCGGGCGTTGATTGATACAGGTGTTCTGGTTCGAACGCTTGAACTTGATCAACGTGTAGATGTCCGCCGTCACTTCGCGCGAGATCGTGCCGTCAACATTGTGATCGGCTTTGACGATGATGCGCTCGGAGTCGACGTAATCGACGACGCCGTCGCGTTTCGCAGCCACGACCGCACCCGAGTCACGCGCCGTGACCTTCTCCATGCCGGTGCCGATGTACGGCGCTTCCGCGCGGAGCAGCGGCACTGACTGGCGTTGCATGTTCGAACCCATCAACGCGCGGTTCGCGTCGTCGTTCTCGAGGAACGGAATCAGCGAAGCCGCGACGGACACGAGCTGTTTCGGCGAAACGTCGACGTACTCGATGTCCTTGCGCAGGGCGAGGATGAACTCGCCCGCTTTTCGCGCGGCGTTGCGCTCGTTGATGATGTTGCCGTTTTCATCGAGCTCGATGTTGGCCTGACCGACGACGTGCTTGTCCTCTTCCCAGGCCGTCAGATAGAACGGCCACGGCTCGTATTCGGCCCTGCGCGCATCCGCGCCGAGTTTCTTGTTGCCCTTCTCGACTTCTTCAAGCGGCACGTGATCGCCGGGTTTGAACTTCGTGTCGCCGCCGTTGATGACGCGAACGTATTCCACCACGCGGCCGTCGATCACCTTGCGATACGGCGCTTCGATGAAGCCAAACTCGTTGATGCGCGCGAAGCACGAGAGACTCGAGATGAGTCCGATGTTCGGACCTTCAGGCGTCTCGATCGGACAGATACGTCCGTAGTGCGTCGGGTGCACGTCGCGGACTTCGAATCCGGCGCGCTCACGCGACAGACCGCCCGGCCCGAGGGCCGAGAGACGGCGTTTGTGCGTGATCTCCGACAGCGGATTCGTCTGGTCCATGAACTGCGACAACTGGCTCGAGCCGAAGAACTCGCGCACCGCGGCCGTGACCGGCTTGGCGTTGATCAAGTCGCGCGGCATCGTCGTCTGCATTTCCTGGTGAATGGACATCTTCTCCTTGATCGCGCGCTCCATGCGTTCGAGGCCGATGCGGAACTGGTTTTCCAGCAGCTCACCAACCGCACGCACGCGGCGATTACCAAGATGATCGATGTCGTCCGCCTGGTATTCAGACGGGTTCTTACGCATCTTCAAGACGTAAGTGACGACTTCGTAGAAATCGTGCGCCGAAAGAAGCGGATCGTCGATGCGCTCGCGCTCGGGTTTGCCCATCTTGATGTTGAACTTCAAACGGCCGACGCGCGAGAAATCGAACTTCCGCGGATCGAAGAACATCGCTTCGAGCAGGCGGTAAGCGGTCTGCACGGTCGGCGGATCGCCAGGACGCATCTTGCGATAGATTTCGAGCAGCGCGTCTACGGGTTTCGTGATGACGTCTTTCTTCAGCGTCAACGAAAGCACCGGGCCGACGTCGTCGCGCTCGGGGAAGAACACCGAGAAGTTCGTGATGCCGGCCTCGACGATCTCCTGGAGTTTCGCCGGCGTGATCTCGTTGTTCGCTTCGAGAATGACTTCGCCGCTCTCGGTGTTAACGATGTCGGCCACGGTGTATGCGCCTTCGAGTTGCGACGAGTCGATCTCGACTTCGCCGATGTTCGACTTGCGCAGTCCTTCGAGACCCGAGCCCGTGACCTTCTTGCCGCTACGGACGATCGGATCGGGGCCGCGGCCTTTGATATCGAAGTCGACTTTCATGCCGACGAGGTTCGTCGAGCCGCTTTCCGGCACCTGCAGCATCAACCGGCCTTCTTCGAGGCGAATCGTGTCGGTGACGTAGATTGCGCGCAGCATGTCCTCGTCGGTAAACGACGAGTTCTTTACCGCATCTTCGAGTTGCGAGTCGGTCCGCAGCGATTTGAAATCGACTTTCTGGTTGAACCATAGACCGAGTGCACGCAGGAAGATCGACGCCAGGAACTTGCGTTTGCCGACGCGAACGTACAGCAGGTTCTTCTGGTCGTACTCGAACTCGACCCACGAACCACGATACGGAATGATCTTCGCGACGTAGATCGCGCCGCGTTTGAAGAACACGCCGGGCGAGCGGTGCAACTGCGAAACGATGACGCGCTCGGTGCCGTTGATGATGAACGTACCGTTGTCCGTCATCAGCGGAATCTCGCCGAAGAAAACCTCTTCTTCCTTGATGTCGCGGATGGAAAGGACTTCGGTGTCCGGATCTTTGTCGAAGACAGTGAGCCGGATCTTCACCTTGAGCGGAACGCTGTAGCTCATGCCGCGTTCCTGACACTCCTGCTGGTCGTGCTTGTGCTTGAGACCGACGGGCTCGCCGCAGTTTTCGCACAAGGTCGGACGGACGAAGTTGAAGGTGCCGCAGCGGTGGCAGAGCGTGTCGCCGGCTGCGAGCGGATTGACCTTGATCGTCGCGCCACAGTTTTTGCAGTTTGAACGCAGGTAGTTCAGACCTTCGAGACGTCCGCACTTACATTGCCAGTTACCGATCTGATACTCGACGAAGTCGAGGGTCGCGGTGCCGCGAAAATCGGAGATCGGAAAGACCGATTGAAATACCGCCTGGAGGCCGGTTGCCTCACGTTCTTCGGGCAGCAGGTCCATTTGTAGAAAGCGGTTGTACGACTCCCGCTGAATCTCGATGAGATTAGGGATGCGGACGGCGGTCGCGATCTTGGAGAAGTCCACTCGCTCCGGCGCCTGACTGGTACGTTTTCCTAATCCTGTATTGATAGTTTGAAGCAGATTTGCAGACATGTGAGATTCCTTATGGATTGCCAAGTTCCGTTTGCCAAAAAACCTTTAGAGACGCCAAAACGGCGGTCAGAGCGCACAATGCCCTGACCGCTTGTTTTGCGTAAGCGGCTGAACTTCCGTCAAATTTTTTGGGAGTAACGCCAGCGCCTCAATACTCCCTTAACTTAGCCACTAACTATTCCTGTGTCAAGCGAAGATAAAGTTTGGCCGCAGAGGCACACGGATGACACCGAACTTATCCGTGTTATCCGTGGCTTACTTAACTTCGACGGTAGCGCCTGCGTCGGACAGCTTCTGTTTGATCGTCTCAGCTTCTTCCTTCGAAACGCCTTCCTTCACA
>DASXXL010000193.1:0-4006 GCA_036503085.1 Pyrinomonadaceae bacterium
GCTCGTGAAGCTGCGCGCAAGGCGCGGGAAATCGTCCGTAAGGGCGCCATGGGCTCCAGCATGTTGCCCGGCAAACTGGCTGACTGCCAGGAGCGCGATCCGGCGCTCTCAGAAATCTACATCGTCGAGGGCGACTCAGCCGGCGGCTCGGCCAAACAGGGCCGCGATCGAAAGAACCAGGCCATCCTGCCGTTGAAAGGAAAGATCCTCAACGTCGAGAAAGCCCGCTTCGACAAGATGCTCGGCCACAGCGAGATCAAATCGCTGATCACCGCGCTCGGCACCGGCATCGGCAAAGATGACTTCGATCTCAGCAAGCTGCGTTATCACAAGATCATCCTGATGACCGACGCCGACGTCGACGGCTCGCACATCCGCACGCTGCTCCTAACCTTCTTCTATCGCCAAATGCCGGCGCTGGTGGAGAACGGCCACGTCTATATCGCGCAGCCTCCGTTGTTCAAAGTAAAGCGAGGTAAGAAAGAGGAGTACATCAAAGACGAAGGCTCGATGATTCGCTACCTGATGCGGCAGGCGACCAGCGACATGAGCGTCAAAGCCGCGGGCGCGAATCAGGCAATCGAAGGCCGCGAGCTCGCGCGAGCGCTCGAGCGAATGGTTGATTTCAAACGTTACTGCGAGCGCGCGGCGAGAAGGGTCGGCGGCGACTCACACCTGCTCACCGTGTTGCTCGAAGCCTTGGGCGGGCGCAAAGGCGTGCTGCGCAAAGAAGGACTGACGCTGCGCAAGATATTCCAGGACGGCGACCTGATGGCAAAGGTCGAAGGCGCACTGCACAAAGCCGGATACAAAACGGAACTCACGCCCGACGAAGAGCACGGCCTGTGGGAGATCGAGACCGTCACCAGTTCTGGGCAGAACATTATCGTCGACTGGAACTTCGCCAGCTACGTCGAGTTTCAAAAGGCAGTCGAGCTCTACAAAGATCTCGAAGACGAGCTCGCCGCGCCTTTCATCTCGGGCGAAAACGGTACCAGCGAGGAAGTCCCGACGCGCGAAGCCCTGCTCGACAAGGTGCTCGCCGCCGCCAAGAAGGACCTCTCGATTCAGCGTTACAAAGGTCTCGGCGAAATGAATCCGGAGCAGCTTTGGGAAACGACGATGAATCCTGACAAGCGCACGTTGCTGGCGGTGAGAATTGACGACGCGGTCGAGACTGACGAGATCTTCACCGTGTTGATGGGGGACGCGGTCGAGCCGCGGCGGAAGTTCATCGAGGACAACGCTCTCGACGTGCGAAACCTCGACGTCTAACCCGGTTCTCCTTCACGAAACCGATCCACTTTGAAGCGCCAAAGCTTGACGGGTGTACCCTGCGGTATGCCCGCCTTTCGCGCCGCGATGTCGACCTGTTGTTCGGCGCTCTCGACGCCTGGAATGTCCGGCAACAATAACCCACGTCGTCCGCTGTTCTCGTCCTCGACAATCACCCCGAAAATCTTTGGATCAAGTTCTTCGAGCGCCGTCTGTTCAGCGGGCATCAACACGTCAACTGAATAACGCAGGTTCGGCAGTTCATCCTCGCTGACGGGAAAGAAGCGCGGATCGTTGATGGCGGCGCTGATCGCGTTGGCGACGATCTCGTGGGCCAGAGTTTCTCTCGCCGGTTCGATCGTGCCGATGCAGCCGCGCAACTCGCCATCGAGTGTCTTCAAACTAACAAAGCACGGCGCGCGCACCGACGATAGCCCGCCCATCCCGCCAGGCGGCTCGATCACTTCGCCCGTACGGATGAACGTCTCAACCGCCGCTCGCGCGAGACGCGGCAGTTCCTCACTCGTCGACTCCTCGCGCTGATTGATCATCTGCGCGACCAGATAACCAACTCCGAACGGCGCTTCGTAATTCATCACTTCGCACGACAACGGCAGACCCTCGCCGGCGCCAATCGCGACGAGCAGCGATCGATAGCCACACTCGCCCGCGAGCTTGCGCAGGTTGTAATCGATCTCGACGATCGCCTGCGTATTGTTGGCGCGCAGCGCGTCGACCACCGTTTCATCAAAAACGTGCGCGGACGGATTGAAACCTGCCGGCGCGTGCGGCGCGAGGCGATGACTCAAATCTCCGCTCGCAATGAACCCGACCGCTCGGCCGATTTCATCGATCGCGCGCTTGATACACGCGCCGAAGCGCAAATGATCTTCGTTCGATAGAAAGCTGTAACCAAGCGCAACCACTTTCCCGTGCCAACCATTGCGCAGCAGAAAGTAAAGCGGCACCGCTGTGCCATGATCGAGATCGCAGTCGGGCAAAAGCGAAATGCGATAGCCGTCGGCCGCGGCTGACTTGCTAATCGCGTTCAATAACTCCTCGTCCACCGGCGCCGCCACACTCGTCTCGGGCGAGCGAAAGTTCGCGAAGTCGCCGTAAACGTGTGGTCCTTCGTAAGCGACAAACGAGTCGATCTCGAGCGGCGCGTGCGGCGAGATCAGAATGACCGTCTCGGCGCCGCTGGCGATGAGTCGTTCCGTCAACTCGGCCATCGCTTCAATCGATTGGCGCACGCCGGCGATCGACTCGCGGCCCACCTCCGGCACCATGATCGGCGGATGTGGTGCAATGCCGGAAAAGACCAGGCGACTACGCTGTTCGGTCATCGTTCGTGCTTTCGCGCTTTGAGGGGAACGGCTGGTATTCTAGCGCCGAAGAACGAGCGTCACAATTATTGCGATGATTCAGGTAGATGTGTTGATTGTAGGAGCGGGCCCGGCGGGTTCGTTTGCGGCGGAACTGCTCGCGCGCCGCGGCGTGAAAGTCGCGCTGTTTGACGGACGTCCACCGGGCGAGCCGAAGGCCTGCGGTGGTGGCGTGACGGCGAAGGCGTTGAAAGCCTGGCCTACGTTGCTGAACGCCGTCGGTCGCACCATCAACGAACTCGATCTTTACTCGCCCGCGGGCAAACGGCTGCACTTGGAACTCGACGAGCCGTTCGCGGTTTATTCGCGCATTGCGTTTGACGGTTATTTGCGCGACAGAGCTCGCGACGCCGGCGCGCAAGTCTTCGCCGAAAAAATCTCCGTCAGAGCGATCAAACGAACCGACAACGTGTGGCATATCAAAACCGATTCGGGCGAGTGGTCCGGCTCGGTGCTCGTAGGCGCCAACGGCGCAAACAGCGGCATCGCGAAGAAGCTCGCTGGTCCACTTTCACCGTCAGACATGGAAGTCGCGTTTGGCTATCGCGCGCCTTTGCCGGCGAACGGGTGCGCGCCAACGGTCGTTGCGTTTCTGCCGCGTTGGGTCGGTTACGCCTGGGCGTTTCCGCGTCCGGATCACATCTCGTTTGGCATCGCCACCACGCAAGATGCGTTCGAGCATCAGCCACTCGACGATCTGCTCTGGCGTTTCATGATCGGTTACTACCAACAGCCCGATAGTGCCACCGTCAATTTCTGGAAAGACGATCAGAACGCGCCCGAGATCACAGCCATTCGCAGAGAACTCGAATCCACTGCCGAACGTTACGCCGCGCGCATTCCCGGCCTCGCCGCGAACACGTGGGACAAGCGCACGACCTGCGGCAACGATTGGGCCCTCCTCGGCGACGCCGCGGGCTTTGCGGATCCGGTAACCGGCGAAGGCATCTATTACGCGTTACGTTCGGCGGAGTTGTTTGCCGAAGCTTACTGGCGCGGAGATTTGCAGTCGTACGAACAGACGTGGCGCAAAGACTTCGGCGCGGAGTTGCGGCGTGCGGCGCAGATGCGACGACGTTTTTACGGAAACTTCTGGGGCGCGCCGTTCACGGAGCGCATGATTGAGTTTGCGAAAGGTCACCGCGGCGTGAGGCGCGTGTTGGGCGATCTCGTGGCGGGCGAACAAGGCTACACAAATTTGAAAAAGAAACTGTTGAAGAGCGCACTATTGCCGGTGCTCGTCGTCGCCCTGTTTGTGTCGTTGACTGCCACAGCGGCTCAACAAGTGAAGCAGCGCAACGTGACGCAGCCGCCAGAAGTAGTCGCGGCGTATCGCGTGTGTAACG